>JAWXBN010000022.1 GCA_034440155.1 Verrucomicrobiota bacterium
ATAGTATTCCAGTAGAATCAAAGAGAAGGAAGAGAAATAAGAAAATTTCGAGAGATTTTGAATATTACCAGATTCCAGATTTTAATCAGAGACCCCTCCCCATGACCCCGAAGAAGAAACCCCCCATTAAAAAGCAGATTCCAACAGCCATACCCCTCAAAGACACGCAAAAAGAACGGGATACCCGGAATATCCGGATAGACCGCGTAGGGGTGAAAGAACTAAAATATCCGATTGAACTCAGGGATAAATCCCATAGTTCCCAACACACGGTCGCTACCATCTCGATGACCGTCGATTTGCCCCACCATTTTAAGGGGACACACATGAGCCGGTTCTTGGAGGTGCTGAATGCCAATGGCCGTGAGATCCATGTGAAACGGATCCCGGACATATTAAAGAAAATGCAGCAAAAGCTCGAGGCGGATGATGCTCATATCGAAATGGATTTCCCGTTTTTTCTCGAAAAACAAGCGCCTGTGACAAAAGCCAAAAGCCTGATGAATTATACAGGACGCTTTAATGCCAGCATGAGAAAAGGCCAGTTGGATTTTATTACCGGAGTCGTGGTGCCAGTGACCACCCTTTGCCCTTGCTCAAAAGCCATCAGTGCCCGTGGTGCCCATAATCAAAGAGGCGACGTGACCGTGCAGTTACGCTCAAAAAAAGCGATCTGGCTCGAAGATATCATTGCCTTGGTCGAACAAAGCGCCAGTAGCGAGCTTTTTGCACTCCTGAAACGTGAGGACGAAAAATATGTCACGGAGCGGGCTTATGATAATCCGGTATTTGTCGAGGATCTAGTCCGTAATGTCGCTGTCAGGCTAAATAAACATCCCCAAGTCATCTGGTACCGGGTGGAAGCCGAGAATTACGAAAGTATCCACAGTCATAACGCCTATGCGATGGTGGAAAAATCATAAGCAGGCAGGCCATTATTTTTCGATTAGTTTAAAATCGTCAAAATAAGTCTCTCCATCACCCGTCAGCTTGATCGTGATACCCGTGGAGATTGGTTTTCCCGTATAAGTGAATTTATCTTTACCGGTTTTTCCGTCGGCATATTTAAAATTCGGACGGGCTGGTTGGAGAATGGGAAGAACGATGTTAAATGTCATTTCCTTCCATGAGGATCCCGGGATAAAGTCCTTATCCCCTGACTCTGAATATGCAGGAACCGCATCAAAAACTTTTGGGTTTTGGGCATTAGGAACCTCATCTATGAAAACCAGAGCTGACATTTTCAAAACACCCTTCATATTTTTACCTTTGACTTTGAAGCTCAGTTCGTAATTTTTCCCCAGGATCACTGATGGGGATACGGGTGTAAGGGTAATGACACGTTCATCGGGTTTGACGAGTGTATTATTCATAAAATATTTCATCGGAGGCTTCGGAAAATGGATTTTCATGGCGAATTTCCCTTCAGCAGGATTAGATCCAGGATCGATTTCAGTATCGACTACCTCGACAATCCCGTATTGATTTATCGCATTGAGATTGCCGACGTTATTAATGTCTGTGGTGTCCACCCAGTCCGAGGCTACTCGATAACGGAGTAAACTGTCCTCTGCCTTGATATTGACAAGGGTAGCTAGGTCTGGTGCAGATTTTGTGCCTTTATTAATGGCGACCTTGATTCTTCCGTCACTCGGGCTTGCGATGAGAATGTCAGGTAACCCGTCACCATTATAATCAGTCACACAGGGTGTGGCCATGGGGGTGGTATATACGGAGCCGCCGATCTTGATGTTTTCAGTGAATTCCAGTTGGGGAACCCGGGTGGCATCCTTAGGAATAGGTTTGCCTTTATAAAGGCAAAGCGTCCCGGGTGAATCAACGATTCCCTCGCGGCTACCGATGATCAGGTCAAGTATCCCGTCCCCGTCCCAATCAACGACTTGGGGAACGAGTTGCTCGCGACCATAACCATAAGCAAGAATCATTTCGTTTTTTTCGCTGAAACGGGGTACTGAGTCACTCCCTTCATTGAGGAAAAGATGGATGGCATTCGCCGAATAGGTGCCCTCCCCGATGAGGAGATCTTTTTTACCGTCACCATTCCAGTCCACGAGGATAGGAGCAAAGAAATTTCCCCACAGGCTGCCATCCGCACGGGTAGGGATCTGGAGGTTTTGTTTGCTTGTGGCGAGATCAAAATTAGCCATGTCATTGGGGAGTTTGAATTCCGGTCTCTGCTGGGAGCCTGAATTAGGAATACGCACGATGCGCCCGAGATAATCACCGAAAATAATGTCATATAAATTCCCAGAATACTTGCTCAAGGTAAGTTTAGGCGTATTCACAGTGTCTTCATTATTGATAAAAAATACAGGGATCATTTCCCCAGTGGCAAATTCCGGATTGTCTTTTGGTCCTAGGTTTTTAAAGAAATAGAAAAATCCTGTGGCATCGGCTATCACCATATCCGGCAGGCCATCCCCGTCCATGTCTTCATAGGCGATACTGGGGGAAAACGTCCGGCCTTGCTCTTGTTTTCCCTGCACCATGATATTCTTAGTGCGGGGGAGAAATTTAATATTTTTGGAGGAATCCACCCCGTCCCACTGGTTGTCCCGGGTAATAGTCTGTTCAAATCCCCCATTCCGGATAAGGTTATTTTTGTCTTGTCCGGATGCCTCGGTGAGTGTCATACCCATGGCGAGAATGAACAGAAGGAGGTTTTGAAGGGGTTTATTTACACTACTGATTAAAGGGTTCATTACGATTATCTTTGTTTGATTAAAGTTTTAGTCAGTGTGTTACTTCAAAAAGTTCCATCTTATTTGCAAAGTTGTTTAATTTACCTTCGGTGCTGAGACCAAAACAGCTTGGTATTGTAATAGCAGATGGACGACGACATTAATCCCGAGTTTATAGGCTAGAACTACCGTGTCGTTATTGACATTCCGGTAGTAGGTATTCCGCCGGGACCATAAAGCAAAGTTTGTATAAGTTTGATTGGGAGCCTTTTGGGTGCCTTCATCAAATTGTTCAAGTACCTTATCTTTATCATTCAGGGCGACTTGCCATATTTTCCCGTAGGAATTCATCGTATAGAGAACCCCGATCTGGTCACCGATCATCATCACTTCGATTGGTTCTTTGTAGAAATTAATTCCGGAAGGGGTGGTTTTAAGCAAGCTACCTTTTTGGGTGAAAATAGGGTGGCGATCGTCGATGGGTTGAAAATCCTGGTCAGGGTCGGGTAATACCCTTCTCATTTCCCTGCGAAAGGCGATATCAAAACGCGAGTTGCGCCCCGGCATCCCCGCGTCGCCCCAGATCACCCCGCCCGCAAGTAGGAAATCCCGGATATTAGTGACCTCGGCATCCGTGAGTTTAAAGTCTTTGTGTCCCGTGAAATAGACAAAGGCTACTGGGGGTTTAGAGCCAAAAAGGGCATTCCGGTCAGATAGGTCTAAGGGCACACCTTGAACATTAGCTTTTAAACGTTTGTTCCAACGCGTGATCTGTGTCATGAGGTTGGGGATACCGCCAAATTCCACCCTTTGCCCATCCGCGGAGAGTTTAATATTTTGATCCCAGTCACCACCTGCATATTTGGCGACATAACAGGTGAATTGGCCTTGGACACCGGTCACCCCGCCGCCTGCTGTATTTCCCACACCAAAGGGGGTGCTCCCTTCGGCACCAGTGCTCATACGGGTATTAATGCTGGATAAACGCTCCTTACTCATAGCCGGGGCTGATTTACGTGCCGCGGTAGGGGTGGGGATATTTTTGACTTGGGTCTGGATTTTTTCGACATTTGGCCCGACACTGGCGGAGACATTGATCTCAGGCATGAATGAGGGGGCGCTGGCGTTTTCCGAGACGATAATATCCTTCATGTCCGGGGCTGAAGTCTCCGCCACATCCGTCTGGGGAATCTCTACATCGACTTCATTCGGATTTGCATCGGAGGGCGGAGCGGGAGGGGGTCCGGGGGGCATGGCAATAAAGTCTGTCGATTCAAATTGCCCCGTTACGACATGTTTAACGGCTTCCACGATGACGATACCACCAAATATGGCCAGTAGAGCGACATGCAGTCCGAGTGCGATAAGGAAAAACCGTGAGGCCATCAAAGCATATACAAAACGCTTGATGACGCCTAAGTGGTCCTTGCCTTTTTCTATTGTTGTTTTTTTCTTTGCCATTGACTGGGTTCCTTAGGAAATTATCCTCCGAATGAGAGGCTTTTGACTCCTGATGCTGTACAAGCACTCAAAACTTGAGTGATACGTTCATGCCGTACCATAGGTGAGGGTGTGATTATCACGGGTTGTTTCTCGCCGAATTTCGCCACGACCTCCTTTAGGCGGGCTCGGAGTTCAGATAATTCAGGGCTCGGATTATCAATCGGGAGCTGGTTCCAGAAGACCTGGCCATTTTCATCGATGTCCACATAGATAGGCACCTCCACGGTTCCCGCATGTTGGGGGCTTCCCTTTGTGGGGAGATTGATCCCGAGCTCCATCTCCTTTTGTTGGAGACTTGCGGACGCCATAAAGAACAGGAGCAGGACGAATACAACGTCCACCATCGGCGCAATTTGCAACCCCACATCACCATCTGAACTAGCTCCGCTTGACATGATTTTTTCCTTCGTTAAAAAAAGTTCTATTATTTTGACACCGAAATCCCCGAGAAGGTTCCCGGTATTTGGATTATGATGCCGGGGCCGGGGCGGGTTTTTTCGCCCCTTTTCCATCTTCGACCTCACCACTGACTACTGAATAAGTAATATTGACGACCTTTGCCTTAGCGGCAGCCCGCATGATTTCTTGGATATAGGAATAACGGACATTTCTACCGGCACGGACAAGGACACGGAATAGTGACCTTTTTTCCGGGGGGACAGCCTCATAACGTTGGCTGATCAGATCCGTGATACGGCTGGGATCGCCGAATTGCTGGCCCCCGTCCACTACGAGTGAGCCACTATTAGCACTATCATCCCAGCTTGCATTAATGACGACCTCTAGGGCTTTTTTATCTTTGTCCTTTGCGTAGAGCACACTGGGTAATTTGATCTCCTCACCGGAGTATTTCACCATTTCGTCGGTCGATGAGATCGCCATAAAAAATGTCAGGAGCACCAAAAGCACATCGATCATGGGGGCGACTTGGAACTCGATATCCTCGGGGGGAAAGAGTTCCTCTTTGTGCCTCTTACGACGGCGTTTTTTATGGTTATGATCTGATTCGGACATTGTTTTTTTCCTGACCCACTCTGTATGGGTAACGGGGATATCAGGCGGTCATTTAACTCCATTGGAGCACAGTGCCACATGCGTGGCAGCTGGGTTGCCCCACGGCAACAGCCGTCCCACAGGAAGGACATGCCACTGTTTGTGCGACTCCAGCCGGGGGTGTGACAACACGGGAGACGCTGGCAGCGGGATTAGCACCCGCAGCGGGAGGTGGCGCAAAGATATCGCCGATTTTGATCCCGTGGATTTCTCTGAATGGAATGTCGTCGCGGAGGCGGTTGATTTTCAGGGAAGCGACGAGGACTTGTTGGGCGACCATATTCCGGAACACGTAGTAAAAGACGAATCCGGGAATAGAGACCAAAAGACCCGCGGCCGTCGCGACAAGCACGTGACCGATGTTGGCGGCGAGTTCCCGTGTGGCGGATGGGCCGGCATTGGCCATCGTGCCGAAGGCACCCATCATACCAAAGACCGTACCCGTCAGACCAAGCATGGGGGCGACGACCCCGATAACGGAGAGGTAACTGATTTTACTGTTGAGTTTTGATGCCTCTGTTTTGGTGGCTTCTTCAATGGCCTGCTCCATGGAGTCCTCGCCTTTACCGACTCGTTCGAGGCCGATCTTCATGATATTCGCCATAAAGCAGGGGTTTGTTTTGCATAGCTCCCAGGCTTCCTGGTAATTTCCGGCATTCAGGGATTGTTTCAAACGGGCAAAGAGGGGTTCGGGAGCCATTCTTGATTCACGAAGGTTATAGAAGCCGTCCATGATGATCGTGAGCATGAATACGGAGATTAATCCCAGTATGACGACGGTCATACCACCCTGTTTAATATAAAAGAAAAGGTTTTGTGTTTGCTCCGGCTCAGCCACTCCGGCCTCACCACCTACAGCAGGGGCGGCAGCCTCTTGGGCGGATACAAAAGTTTGGGATACCAGCCACAAGGACATGCTCAATAGTAGGATGGCGATGAATTTGGTTTGTATATTGAATTTCATATCTGCTTATACCGGGGGGTTTAGTTTGTTTATGTTAATCTTTAAGGAACAAATACTACGGGGGTTTGTTTTGGGGTATTTTTGGCTTTTTTTAAAGCATCAGCCTTGGCCTGAGCTTGGGATGCGATTTCCTGATACCCGTTATAGATTACGGCGCTTTTGAGGTAACACTCAAGGGCTTTCGAGTAATCCTTCTTTTTTTCATAAGCTTGTCCGAGGATATAGAATGCCTCACAAAAAGCGCGTTCCTGTGCACGGGTGGGGGATTGTACGGCGGCAGCTTCTTTTTCGAAACTCGCTAATAACATCATGACTTTGTCCGTCTCCCCTTTTCCATAGGCGATTTTTGCTAGACCGACATTGGCACGGGAGGCTTGGTCAGGATAAATCTTTGCAAATTCAATATAAAGGGGCTCCGCCTTGGCGAGGTTATTGAGTGCTACATAGGCATCCGCCACGGTGATGATGGCCGTCCCGATCTTTGGGTCAATGACACCTTTGTACTGGATAATGAGAGGTTCTAAAATGGTAATGGCCTGTTGATATTTCCCTGAAGCAAATTGTTTCATCGCGTCGTCGTAAGTGGGCGGGATATCCAGCACTAGGGAATTCATGTCCTTGTAAAAAAACTTCAGCGAGAGCTCTTGTCCACTCTTGGCATCCTTGTATTTCATCATGACTGCATCCGGGAAAACTTGCGTGATTTTTCCACTTACCACCTCCCCGCTTTTGCGTGTGATCACGTCTTCACTATGAGCGACTGCGCTTAGAAAAGAGGCGATAATGGCTACGCTGGCAAATTTGATAATCCGGTTTATGGGGTTTGGCATGTATGAGATTCCATTTTGTAACAGTAGTATTTCACAGCGTCAAATAAAACCTTGCCAGAGAGAAAGGAAAATTTGTCTTATTTACCTTGTTGCCTGATGGCTTCGTAGAGCACGATCGCAACCGAATTCGCCAGATTCAGGCTGCGGGCGTGTTCATTAAACATCGGGATTTTGATGGTTTGCCCCGCAAATTGCTCCAGTAATGAGTCCGGTAGCCCTTTGCTTTCCCGGCCAAAGACGAGATAATCCCCCGCCACAAAACGGGCCTCGGTGTAGTACTGGTCGGTTTTTGTCTCAATGAAAAACAGGCGGGCGGGTTTTTCCCCGGCCATGAACTCCTCCCAATCCTTCCACTGGCGGATATCGACATTTTCCGCATAATCCATCGCCGCCCGTTTCATGGCTTTGTCATCGAAGCGGAATCCCAGCGGGTGGATCAGGTGCAGGATGGAATTCGTCGCGGAACACAGCCGCATGATATTACCGGTATTAGGAGGGATTTCCGGCTGGTAGAGGACGATGTGGAATGAGGGATTCATATTAATGGGGAAAATATTTTTCAGGGATTAATAGAAGACTTTCATCAGATAAAGCCCGTCTGGAGGAGAGGTGACCGATGCGAGGCGGCGGTCCTTGGCTTTCAAGATTCTTTTGACATCGTCCGGGGATAATTTTCCTAGGCCTACGGAGACCAATGTGCCGGTGAGGCAACGCACCATCCGGAAAAGAAATCCTCCGCCTTTGAATTTTAATGTGAGCAAATTGCCTTTTTGCGCCCCGAAATGGGCGGAATCCCCTGCGCTGATGGGGGTTTCCTTGATCGTGATCCTGTGCAAATCGCGCACCATCGTCGAGCGTTCATAACGCGTAGTCACCGTAAACGAGCTGAAATCGTGTTTACCCACCAAGTGTTTGGCGGCCCTGCGCATGGCGCGGACATCGAGGGGTTGCCACAACCACAAAGCACGTCCGTCCCAGAGGGCGGGCATGAAGGGCGTATTAAAGATGAGGTAATGGTATTCCTTGCCCTTGGCCATGAAGCGCGCATGGAAATCATTCGCTACGACTTGCACCCGGTGGATCCTGATGGTGGTGGGGAGGACTGTATTGAGGGCAATGATCATTTTTTCCGGGTTCACCACAGGCCGGTCATTTTTCTGGCGGAAAGAGGCGACTTGGCCGAGGGCATGGACCCCGGCATCCGTGCGTCCGGAGCCTTCAATGAGGATTTCTTCGCAAAGGATTTTGCTGAGGGCGAGCTCAATGGTTTTTTGAACCGTGACACCATTATTCTGTGTCTGCCATCCGGAATATGGGCGGCCATCATAGGAAATGGTGATTTTGAAAGTGCGCATGGTGATGGCTGACGTTTTAACCATAGCCCGCTATGAATGTCCACCCTCAGAAAGATGTCCTTTGGCCAGTGGGGAAGGAGAGAACTCATGCTTTTTATCGGGGGAGGGCGCGGGTCGTAGGCGAAAATCTGTTCTTGCAAGGTCTGGCGCTGTTGGTTTTACTCTTGACCCACTATGGCAGACGAGATCAAAAAAAAATCACAGGCAGACGAACCCGCGCAAATGGAGCTTCCGATTGAATATCATATCGAGCAATTCTGGTTAAAATACAAAAACCCGATTGTTTTTGGGGTGATCTTGATTTTGGCCTTTGCGATTTTTACGGCAATATATAAACATAACCTGACCAGCAAGGAACAGGATTCCCTCGTCGCGTTGAATAAGGCTGTCACCGCCGGTAATATCGACCAAGTCGCTTCTGTTTTTGAAACATACCGGGGTACAAAAGCCGCCTCCCAAGCATTACTTTTGGTTGCGGACATGAATTTCCAACGTGGCCAGTACACTCAATCTCAAGAACTTTACCAGCGTTTCATCCGTGAATATCCACAGAATGAATTACTTGCCGCTGCATTTTATGGGGTAGGAGCCTGCCAACAAGCCTCTGGTAAAGTCGATGAAGCCCTGAGCACATACTTGAGCCTGCAAAAATCCAAGCCCACCGAAATCTGGACCTATCACGGATTACTTGCCGCTGCAAGTTGCTACGAGATTAAAGGACAGCCCGCCGCCGCCCGGAAAATATATCAAGACATCATCTCCGGTGCCGCCCCTGACTCCATCAAAATGCAGGCACAGTTTAATATTAAGCGCTTAGGTTGATTGGGACCCGTTTTTCTCAGTATCCCCATAAAACTAAGCCGCCATGCGTAATGGCCTAAAAAGCATTTTATCCCGTGACATGCGCATTGCGGGTTTGGAAGGGCAGTGTGCACCCGCACGATCATTTGCCGCTGGTGCCTCCCGGTCAAAACGGTTCCGTTGCAATTTGTCGAACCTCAGTTTCTTTAGGGTGTATGATCTTAGCATGAGATCTATAAAAGCTTAAACCATGCCAATTCACCTGAACCAGGGAATCACTCTAAACCTTTTGTTTGAATCCTTAATTTACTTGTTCGTCTTTTTCCGAGAGGAAACTCTCGACTGAGCCGGTGAGTAAATCGATTAATTCCGGGGCCATGAATGTGTATTCATCGGGAATATCCAGGAGGATGATCGGCGGGAGTGAATGGAATCCCGGGAAAAGGGATTTGATCCGGGCTTCATACTTTCTTTCCATGACTAGGATATTGTCTGCCCAGAGCAGGTCGGGCTCGCCGATCCGCCTTCGGCTACTCTCAGCGGTTCCTGCTGAACGCACAGTCAGCCTCGGGTCATTACGGAATATTTTCTCAGCGGTCGGACTCCGGCGTTGGTTGCGTCCACAGATAAAAAGGATTTTAAGCGGTTGCCCGGTGGACATGGCGGGTTATTTCGTTTTTTCTTCGAGGTCGGCAAGGTAGGCGAGGGCTTCTTCGCGGGAGGTGCCGCACATTTCAGGCATTGGTCGCAAATTGTTACAGACCGTGGGGCGTTCAGGCAGGCCAAAGAGTTTACACCGATAGTCCTGAGTGAGGTGAATGCAGGTGACCCCGGCCGGTTTTCCCTGGGGGAGTCCCGGCATGGGAGATGAAATGGAGATAGCGATACAGCAGGCTCCGCACCCCATTCGGCAGGTGAATCCGTCTGAACTGGATACGGAGCGGTTTACAGGCATTATTATATTTATTTTCAGGATGCCTGCCCTAGGCATCCATAGGGTCGGCAAACGCAATCAGGAGATGCGGCTGCCTTGATGATTAAAAAATCAAACCGTTTCAACGACAGTTTTGAGGATTTTTTGGGTTTCCACAGGGCGGTCACCGGGGGCTTTTTTGCAATCCTCGATTTTCTGGATAATGTCGTAACCTTCGACGACTTCACCAAAAATGGTGTGTTTCATATTGAGCCAGGGAGTTTTGGCTGTAGTGATGAAGAACTGGCTGCCATTGGTGCCCGGACCGGCATTAGCCATAGCCAGAAGGCCGTTGCGGTCAAATGATGCTTTTGGAGTGACCTCGTCTTCAAAACGTTTGCCCCAGCAGGATTCCCCACCAGTGCCGGTTCCTGTCGGATCACCTCCTTGGATCATAAAATCTTTAATGACACGGTGGAAAATAACCCCGTTATAATATCCTTTATTGCAAAGGGTCGTGAAATTTTCACAGGTTTTTGGTGCGATCTCCGGGAAAAGTTTAAATTTAATATTTCCCTGGTTGGTTTCAAAGGTGACAAATGTTGTGCTCATAATCCCGCATTTATGACCGAAGCCTCTGAGAGATTCAAGGATGAAAACTGGGATGAGGTGAAACACTGTAATGATATCGAACGGGATTGTCCCCGGATTCATCATGGCTGTGGGAAATTAAATCCCGGCAACTACCCCTATTAAATAGTAGTCTCAGGAGTAGGGGAGTCTATCGGGAGATGTCAAAACGGTAAAAAGGGGACAAAAAAGAACGGTTTCTCTATGGGATGACGCAAATTACTATTGATTGAAGAGCAGAGGCAATTATTGTGTCCTTATGTTGCTTGAACACCTCCATCACAGACCTAAACCTGCCAATAAAAAAATCCAGCTCATGACCACTTGTCTTTGTGACGCATTCTTTGACGATGTCGCAAAGGCCACGGTTCAAGTCCTCGAGTACCTCGGGTGTGAGATTTCCCTCCCGGATGAACAGACCTGTTGCGGACAGCCAGCCTTTAACGGGGGTGATTGGCCATCCTCACGTCGGGTCGTCAGGCATACGGCAAAAGTTTTCCATTCTGATGACACAGTGGTGACACCGTCAGGCTCTTGCGCGGCGATGCTTTTCCATGGGGCATTATTAGAGTTTGAGAAAGAAAAAGATTTACCTGAGATCGAGAAGCTTGCCAATAAGACATGGGAATTAACCGATTACATTTATAACGGCCTCGGGATCAAGACCTGGCCGGGCAAACTCAATGCCAAAGTCGCCTTCCACCGTTCCTGCCATACCCGAGGAACGGAAAGTGGTCCGGCATCACTGGCTTTACTTGATTCGATCGAAGGACTCGAAATCATGCCTTTCGGGGAAGGGGAACAGTGTTGTGGTTTTGGAGGGACATTTTCGGTCACATTCCCATTCATCTCCAGTCAGATGGGCCATGCAAAGCTGGCCCATGCACAAGCGTCGAACCCTGATTATCTGGTCAGTGGTGATATGGGGTGCCTCATGCACTTAGGAGGGATTGTGGAACGTGACGGGATGAAGCTAAAAACACGGCATGCGGCCCAAATCCTGAGGGATTCACTTATTGAAGGAGGGCTCATCTAATGGCCTACCAAAAAATCGATTCCTATGCGCAGACTCTTGATGAGGAAGTGCGCACTTCGGTAAAAAATGCCTCAGCCCTGAAAACCAAATCCCGTGTGGACAGCCTCTGGCGTGATTTCCAAGATCCGGACAAATTGCGTGAGGTCTCCGGCCTGATAAAGCAGCATGTCATAGAAAACCTGGATACCTACCTGCCCAAAGTCGAGGAGGCCCTGACCGAACGTGGAGTCAAGGTCCATTGGGCCAGTGATGCGGAAGAAGCCCGTAAAATCATCCTAGGATTAATGCAGAGTATCGGTGCCAAAAAAATGGTGAAATCAAAATCCATGGTATCCGAGGAAATCGAGCTGGGTCATTACCTTGAAAAGCATGGGATGGAAGCTGTCGAGACAGATTTGGGAGAGTATATCGTCCAGATAGACCATGACCATCCGAGTCATATCGTGACCCCGATCATCCATAAAAACCGCCGCCAAATAGCTGAAAGCTTTGAGCGCGAGGGGCTCGGGGAATATAATGATGATCCTGCCGTGATTACGGCGAGAGCCCGGAAATTCCTCCGCAATAAATACCTCGAAGCAGAAGTCGGGTTGACGGGGGCAAATTTTATCTCCGCCGAAAGCGGACGGCTGGTTATCGTGACCAATGAAGGTAATTCCCGGTTCTGCCTGGCTCCGACCAAAATGCACATTGCCCTCGTGGGAATCGAGAAAATCGTCCCGCGTGACACGGACTTGGCGCTATTCCTAAATTTACTCGCACGCTCCGCCACGGGACAGAAACTCACTATTTATACGGAATTCATTAATGGCCCGAAATCTCCCGAGCAGCCGGATGGTCCCGAGCAAATGCATGTCGTATTGCTGGATAACGGGCGCAGTGATGTCCTAGCGAGTGAATGCCGCGATATCCTACGGTGTATCCGGTGCGGAGCTTGTCTGAATGTCTGTCCGGTTTACCGCCAAGCCAGCGGGCACGCTTACCGGAGTGTTTATCCCGGCCCTGTAGGTGCCGTGCTTTCGCCGATCCTGGACGCGAAAAAATTCCCCGAGCTCGCTGACCTGCCGAAAGCCTCGAGTTTATGCGGTGCGTGTCATGAAGTGTGTCCGGTGAATATTCCGATCCCCGATCTTTTGCTGCGTTTGCGTGATAAGGCGAAAAAAGAACATATTCATTCCCCTAATACTCCTCCGATGGGAGGGTGGTCGATTTTGGCTAGTGAACCCATCCTGTGGAAATCCGCTTTGATCGCAGGAGCTGTGATGAATGTCATTAATCCGGATTTAATCCCGCTCCCACCGGTCAAACGATGGACCATGGTGCGCAAATTACCCGATTGGCACGGGGGTGAATTCCGGAAGTGGTTTAAAAACAGGAAAGTCGACGGGAAAAAATAAACAAGATTGTCGGGAACCGTGTCCTGACGGGCACTCCGATAATCAAACTTTTTAAAAAAACTATGAGCACCGAGCAATTTGCATCATCCCGCGAGAAAATCCTTTCCAAAGTCAATACAGCTTTGGCCCCGATCAAAGACCGGGCCGCCATGCCCGAGTATGACCCCAGGATCACAGTGACAAAAACCTTTGACCCTCAAGCGGATCAGTGGGCTTTTTTTAAGGAAGAATTTGATAAAGTCCATGGTCGGACTTTTTCGACGGGTGCAGAAATCGAGGCCTTTTTTGCATCGAATAACCTCACCTACGGTTATTGTGATCCGAAGATTCTTGCGCTCATGAGCGAGATTCTTCCTGATAATGTATTACTGGAGACACAGTTTGATCTGGCGAAAATCGATAGTTACCAGTTTGGCATTACCTGCGCCAGTGGCGCGATAGCCGAGACCGGATCGATCATTCTGACTGACAAGGATACTTCTCGGCGTTTGGGTGCCTTGGCTCCTTGGGTGCATATTGCCTGCGTGGAGCACTCCAGTATCCACGCCACGATCCATGATGCCCTGAAGGCTATGCCAGATGATCCTAATATCATCTGGTGCACCGGACCGTCAAAAACCGCTGATATCGAAGGTATCCTCATTGAGGGGGTGCACGGTCCCGGCATCCAAGGGTGTTTTCTGCTGCCGTAAATGGAGTGATATTTCCAAAGGTTTAAAATCAGTTTTCAAATCTCAGGAACTTTTTTTTCCGGACACATCGCGGACGAGGGAGATTACCTGGTCTTTTGAAAAAGGAACCATTCGCATCTCGAAAAACTTCCTTTTTCCATCAATATGGAGTTCATACTCACATTGTTGGAGACTTTGGGTTTCGATTGTTTTACGGATGGAGTCGGTGTGGAGTTCAGCAATGTGGCTAGGGAGGATCTCATGGGGTTTTTTACCGAGGAATTGTTCGGGGGATACGACTAATAAGCCCTTATCCAAGGCATAATAATCCATGTATGTCCCGTCGATATCCTGATGAAAGACCAGATCGGGGAGTGAATGGGGGATTTGCCCTGAATATCCGAGTGCTTGAGCTTCAGCTTCTTTTTCCTTGGTAATATCAATATGGCAACCAATCATGCGGACTGGTCTACCCACATCATCCCATTCCACAATTTTGCCCGAGCAAATCACCCACACTGTCGAACCGTTTTTATGGCGGTAACGCACTTCATTACAATACGGGATCATACCCCGGGAACGAACATGGTCATCGTAATTTTTTAGAACCATTTCCAGATCTTCCGGGAAAATCATCTTTTTATAGTTCTCCGCGCTGTCGGGCAGCTCATGATCCTCGTACCCGAAAATCTTCCGGTAGCCGGGACTATTCTTCTGGGTATTCTCCTGGATATTCCAGTCCCAAAAACCGGATAAAGTCTGTTCGACGACAAGTTCATAAATTGTTTTTGTCTTGAGGAGTTCATGATATTCAGCACTTGCCTTTGGAGTAAAGACAGCTACGGCCAAGTTATCTTGTTCGGACGACTTCAGTTTTTGGAGTTTAATGACAAATTCGGAAGTTGTATACCCGGACCGGAGAGATATTTCGCAAGTGATCTCGACAGGACGGGAGGATTTTGTGTGGAAGATCTGCTCGAGTGCGGCGGAAAGTTCACGATGGAATTTTGGACGGACAATGCGTTGAATGAGGGAGTTTTTAATCTCAGAACCAGTCAATCCGGTGAGTTGGACGAGAGACTGGTTAAAATCATTAATCTCCCCAAAGGAATCGATCAAGCATACTCCGAGGGGTATGGCTTCCATCAATTGTGAATCAAACTGGTTAAACATAGATTACCGGATCACTCATGCTCTCTGTTTGTTTTTTGGAACGACTACTGACTACGGATAATCACCGGCCTTCGCAAGGATAATCCCCGCTTATAAAATTGACATTACAGGGGCGAAATATAGGAAAATCATCACGAATCTCGCCGTCAATTCATGACGAGCCATAGATGCCTATAGAGCTGCGCTAATTAGTGATGCCGAGGGTGATCTTATGGATAAACTCAAGGCTCACGGGGGTTCAGGAGATTACTCATAGGCGGGTACCGGATTAAATCATTTCAACCATTTTCCCGGTCGCTTTAATCCGGATTTTTCCACCGGAGGGTACCACGATGCGGGACATGCGGTGATTCCAGTTTTGGCCGAGGATTGATTTACTCTCTTCTTTTGTCTCGGCAAAGACTTTGACTGTCGCATCGAATTTTGTGGGATTGGAGAGTGCGAGTGTGATCACCCCACCGTCACGGGATAGTATTGTAGCGTCGATATGGTCGTTGACACTGATGACTCCGGTATCCGTCTGGATATAGATCCCGGGTACTTCCATCCAAGCAAAGATGAGGCAGACCTCGCTCCAGCAGGAACAAGCGCAGATTTCCCCACAAGGATCGATCCCGTCACCCATTTGGACACGTTCACTCATGAAACCCTCGGGCATTCCTGCGATTACTTTATCGGTACGGCTGAGGAATTGGGGAAGGGCATGGGTGAGTTCACGCAAAATGCGCAACCAGATTTCTTCGCCCGTAGCACGGAAAAGCTTGAGAAAACTGTCGCCGGAGAGGGTGCAGAGTCCGGGAACCGCACATTTATTCTGGGTGCTGGCAAAGATCGTGCCTGTCGTGAGCATATCGAGTTTGCCATAGGTGGATTTGGGCGGGAATTTATAATCGTAGGAGACAAACCACGAAACCAATTGTACCGCGGCGATCCGGGCCTGCTCTAACCACTCCTCTTTGCCGGTGACTTCATAAAGGGTAACCAGGGACTCGAGCAAATTGCCCAGGGATTCACTGTCAGCGGATTGCAAGATCTCTCCCGGGCCCCCCGTGGTGACGCCGCTGGCCAAGTCTTCTGTGCAATACTTCCGCGCAATTTGCTCGGCGACCTCTAAATAATGGGAATCCTTGAACCACTCGGATGCTAAGGCCAATCCGGCAGGTGCGCTGGAACCGGCTGTCGAACCCCCGACAAAGATTTCCCCGGTGTCGTGGTTAACAAATTGACCGAGCTGGCCGTATTGTTTCCAGGTCTTGACAAATGCGTCCGCAACACGGCGGATTCCTTTTTCCCATTCCGGTGGGCATGTCCAAGAAGGATCTTGTTTGCGGATAATATCAAATTGGCGGAATCCGAAATAGAGCATGTCCGCGCTTTTGCGGTTCAAGTGCCACGGCCAATCCTGGTGTTGGAAATGATCGCTGAAAAATTTACGTTCAAAGTTATAAAACCCGTAGAAGTAGCCGCTCGGGGCCAGGGCTTCCTGAAAACAAAAGTCCAGGGTTCTGAGTGAACGCTCTTTTGAAAGTTTGTTTCCTTCGCTCAAGAGTGTCTGGGTCACCATCCCTTGGCCAGTCCAGCCAGGTTGCCAAGCGGACATGTGGGCATCGCCAGTTCCCGCGTAAGCTTTGTCCCATTGGAAATTATGCAGGTTATATTTCCTTTCCTGGATCTCCCAGGATTTCGAGAAGGGGAGTTCATTCCGCACCAGCGGCTCGGATGTGGAAACATTACGCAGATCGGTGAAGCTCTCAAAAAGGTCTTGGATATGTCCGGCCTCCCCCCCGAAAAAGAGGATGGATAGTGACAGGGTTTGTCCGGCATCCAAAGTCGCGGCTTTGTCCGGCGAATCTTTCATCAGGGAGAGTAAATTAAAGCTTTTGCATTGGCGCACCCCTGGGGTTTCGATGGCGATCAAGGCACTCTGACGGTCTTCGCTCTCCTCAAGCACGAGTCCGTGGTCTCCCCGACCACTGTCTTGACCGGTCAGGAACCACGCTTGCCGCTGGAGGCTAGGGGAATAATATCCGATAGCCGGGACAGAGGCGTCGCCGCTGAGGAGATGAAACCGTGAGGGGCCATTTTCAATATTGAGCCGGGGAATATCGGTAATGATACACGGGACGTCGGGCCCGACTTCGGCGGGTTCGCTCAGCATCGGAGGATAATAGATGCGACGTGAAGTGTAACGGTTCCCATTATAAATAGCTCCCGGGACAAGGACAAAATTCTCCCTGCTCCACTTTTCTTGGGGGAACTCGGCGGAGAGATTTACGTCTGGCGCATGACCGGACTCTAAGGTCAGGCTGGCTTGGATTTCAGATCCCGTATGGCCATTATGGGTGGCGGGTTTGATATGGATTTTCCAGCTCCAGTTATTCCCATTTGTATCGGAAAATTTACCTTGGTCGCCGCCGGAAGTGTCAATGACATGCCGAGAGTCGGGGATTGTCCCTTTGAAATGATTAAGGATGATGGAGAAAGGGGGAAGTGGAGATGTTAGTTTCATGGGTGATTTTTTTTTAATAGAATCTTGTGACGGTAGGATTCACCCTTTTTATTTGCAACTCCTACAGTATTCCTACACAATAATATCTCTCCCCCATGAGCCGCCCAAAGATCATTCATGATATGCCCCCGATCCGGGAGCTATGGCCTAGGCCGGAATCGCTCCGGAAAATGAAAGCGCCATTAACTCAAGCATTGGCGCAAGAGCTTCGTAAAATGATTCCGGGTTTGCAGACGGGTCAAAGCCGGGCATTTTATACTACCCGCGAAATAGCGGCGCATTTTAGAGTCGATCTCAAGGCTGTCGGGCAAGCGTGCAAATTGCTCCAGGGCGAGGGGTTATTAGTGAGGGTGAGGGGTTCGGCCACCTTGGTGTCACCTGTCCAATCACTTCCGCGCCAGAAAATCAGGGGAGTGGTGGCTGTACCAGTGTGGAGCTACGGTTTCTGTAATTTATTCGACTGGCGTCTTTTTCACATGGGTTTGGAAGAGTCCCTCCGCGGATATGATTATGTCGCCAATCTGATTTTTTTTGGGGAGGGGGACGAGGCACCGGAGAAAATGATCAAACGGATTTTAATGCACAGGCCTGATATGATTGTTTGGTATCAACCATTGAGGAGTGTCCTGGATATTCTCCAGCGACTTTCGGATGTCGGAATCCGCCCGGTGGTCATCCCTGATAAGGGGGTGCATTTTCCTTTCAGCAGTTATCAGGTGGATAAGGTATTGGCAGCCCAAAAAGCCATGAGGGCGTGGAAAAGGGCGGGGATAAGCCGGATAAACTTTATCAGTACGGGAAAGATATCCATGGATGATGAGATTTTTCAGCAAATGACTATGACCGGGAAACTTTCGATTCCTGTCAGATGTATAGAGACCATGGCTGTGGGTCTTGCTGAGAATTTAAAAACGATGATACCGTCGGCTGACGAAGCATTTGTTATATACGACATTAATCTCTGCGCGATGTTATTCCGCCATAATGAGGCGGACTTCCGGAGTTTGATCAAAAGTAATCGTGTCCTGCTCCCGGGGCATATAGACTCTTCGAGTAACCAACTCCACGGAGTGAAGGCGGACTTTATCCTTACAGATTTGTCTTTTATGGCCGCGCAAATTGCAAAGGATATCGCCTCTCAAAACCTTCCTGCCCTGGGTTCCCCACGTGTTTTCCATGCGGAATATCTCGCCCGGGCCGAGACGGCGCAATTTGCGCGGACATATTAGAATATGGCGGATGATCTATACGGGAAAAAGGAAATGATGTTTTTGTATCTTGTTAAGTCTGCGCTTTACGGTACGAAAATCCGACACACTAAAAAATAATGTTCGGGTTCCGGTCAGTAATTGAAAAAAATTCATCCTTCAGTTTTTTTGAAGGCGTCAAAGGCTGCATCCACATCATTTAGGAACACGAGAAAAAGCTTATCGAGATTTGTGTGCTGTCTCCTGAGAAAGTGCCTCAAAACATGCATGTCCCAGCGGATGGGTTAACGACAGAAATGGCAGGCCAGCTTTTTGATGAATACGGGCCCAACCACTCAGGCAACCCTCAAAAAACTCCTACCACAAAGAGATTTCCTCTTTGGCCAAGGCGATCCAATCGCCCACGACCTGAATCAAAATGGTCATAGTGATCAGATGGGCGTGCGCCTGACCCTCCGCTCATCCACCCACTATGCGTCTGATCGGACTATTTATGATTGCCTAGACGTCCGCCTCACGTCTTTGCCTTCATCCGGGGCCTGATTAGAGTGCGGTTTTTGATCTGGGAGGGCAGTGCGTGCCCGCTGCCGGAAAATGACACGAGTGAAGCGGAAGATTTTTTTAAGCTTAAATTGTCGGCTGATTTGATTTATGCTTATATTTATTTCCTGTCTTATGACTCTATAGCTCAACAGGACAGAGCAGTGGTTTCCTAAACCATTTATCCCCGTTCGAGTCGGGGTAGGGTCACCATTTAAAAATTCTTTTTTAAAAATTCTGGTTTACAGGATTAGGGGTTTTCATAATAGTGCTGCCCCTTCTATGAGATGTGTCAGGATCCCCTAGTGGTTGAATCCAGAGCTCCGTAAAGGGGAAGATTTAAGGAGAAATCAATGAATCAGCAGGATACAACCATATTATTAACAGGGTTTACCGGGGTAATCGGCAAAAGACTCGCTTATGAGCTTGCCAACCGCGGGCACAGAGTACTTTGTCCGGTCCGGGCAAAGGACGCCGCGCAACTTGCCCAACGTTTTGATGAGGTGAAAAACGTCCTGCGTGATGTGACGGCAGATTATCATTCTCAGGCCGAGTCCCGGCTTATCCCTTTTATCGGGGATATGAGGAAAAAATATTTCGGCTTGAATGAGGAGGAGATGGCCAAGCTTGGTTTTAAGGAAATCAAAGCGGTCTGGCATCTCGCGGCAGCCCTCGACCTGACCGAGACAAATAGCGCAGAAGTTTTCGAGACAAATGTGGGCGGCTCCCTCCACCTTCTGGATTTGATGAAGGAATTCGGAGTCCAAGACATCCATTATTTTAGCACTTTTGCCGTTCATGGAAAAAAATCGGGTGGTTTGGCCAAGGAAATCATTCTCGCCGAGCCGACAGAGTTCCGGAATTCCTATGAGGAATCCAAATGGCAATCCGAAAAAAATGTCTGGGAGACAGCCCAGTCCGGGAAAATCCGTGCCGCCATCTACCGCCCGAGTATTGTTGTCGGTGACTCCTTAAACGGGCGTTATGAACAGTTTAATGCCTTTAACCATCCTTTCGACATGGCCAGTCGTTTGCGTAAACGCCTTGCCGAAAAGGAAGGAATCGATCTTGCAATAAAACCATTAGACTTCGAACTCCGTTTGCCGGGGGAGGAGCAGGCGACATTGAATATTGTGCCTTTGGATTATGTCATTGAGATCACGATGAAACTTTACGACTCCGGCCAGTGGGCCGGGAAGATCTTCCACATTACGAATCCCACCCCGCCGAAACTGGAAGAAGTCCTGGCGGTTTTCAAACAAACCGAGCCATGGCAGGGTTTACGCTGGAGCTCATCGGTATTGAATGGGGATTTTGCGAATTCCTATGAGAAATTTGCGTTTAAACAATTAGGTTTCTTGATCCCCTACCTCATGGGTGAGGCATCCTTTGACCAGACTGAGGTCCGCAAAATCCTCAATGGGACACAACCCGAAATCAATAACTTTAAATTCATGGGGGCTATTGCAAAAAGGGCCATGATTAAGGGTTGGCAGGAATCGTATTAAAGTAACATGCCGTATTCCATGATCCGGCAATCATTCTTATAAAATCTTCTCTTGCCTCGTTGAAAGTCTCTGCCATATTCTGACTATATGCCTACTCAGAAAAAAATCTTTCAGATGGATAAAGTTCTTGCGGTGATTATGGGTGGGGGGCAGGGAACCCGCCTTTTTCCGCTCACTAAAGACCGGGCTAAACCAGCCGTTCCTCTCGCGGGTAAATACCGCCTCGTTGATATACCCATTAGTAATTGTCTGAATAGTAATATCCGTAAAATCTACCTTTTGACCCAATTTAACTCGGCCTCTCTCCACCGTCATATACAGGAGACCTATAAATTCGACGCGTTTTCCGGCGGTTTTGTCGATATTCTCGCGGCGCAACAAAGTTTTGACCAGAAGTCGGGATGGTACCAGGGAACGGCTGACGCAGTTCGTCAGAATTTTCAACATTTCGGCAATCATAAATGTGACTACGTGGTGATTTTATCCGGTGACCAGCTTTATCGGATGGACTTTAGTGAGCTAGTTACCCAACACATTGAAACGGGTGCCGATATCACCATAGCCACGATCCCGGTCAGTAAAGCCGCCGCTCCAGCATTGGGCATTATGCAGGTGGATGATTCCCAAAAAATCGTGCGGTTTGTGGAGAAACCAAATGATCCGGATGTACTTGATTCACTAAAAATTACCCCGCCTCAACTTGAAAAACTGGGAGAGAATCCGGGCCAGGACCTTTATCTGGCTTCTATGGGGATTTACGTTTTTAGTAAACAAGTCTTGATCGAGGCTCTCGACAATGAAAAGACGGATTTCGGCAAGAATATTATCCCTGATGCCATCTCGACAAAGAAGGTTTCTGCCTATGTTTATAAAGGTTATTGGGAAGATATCGGAACGATTAAAGGCTTTTTTGAGGCCAGTCTTGATGCCGCCTCCCCGCTTCCCCAGTTTGATTATTTTGACTCGGATGCTCCGATTTACACTCATCCCCGCTTTTTACCAGCATCGAAACTCCATGGCGCATCCTTGACCCGTGTGGTGTTATCCGACGGTTGTATTATCGGGCAGTGTTATATCGAAAATGCCCTGATCGGTATCCGCAGTATTATCAAGGAGGGTTCTGTCCTCCGTGATGCCGTGATGATGGGTGCCGATTATTACGAAAGCGAACAGGATAAAGAGGCGAATGCCCAAAAGGGAATCCCTACGGTAGGGATCGGTCATCATTGTCATATTACACGGGCGATCATTGATAAAAATGCCCGGATCGGTAATTATGTCCGGATTTCCCCTGAAGGAAAACCTGCGGAAATGGACGGACCAAATTTTTATGTCCGTGAAGGAATTGTATGCATTCCCAAAAACGCCGTTGTGCACGATGGCACAGTGATTTAAATTAAACTATGCGTATCGGCATTCTGCAGATTAATACGACGGTGGGAGACATTGAAGGAAATGTCTTCCGTATATTGGTGGGATACCAAAAGGCCGTGAAATCCGGGGCGCAACTGGTTATTACTCCCGAGCTCGCCATCACGGGTTATCCCCCACGCGATTTGCTTTATAAGGCGGCCCTCCTCCAGCGCAATTTGCGCGCGGTAGATGAGTTAGCCCAGAAAGTGGGGGCGATCCCCTTGGTCGTGGGGTATGTAGAGCCAAATGCCGCTGCCCAAGGTAATCCTTTTTATAATGCTGCGGCGGTCCTCCATGAAGGTAAGATCGTGGCGAAACGTTTTAAATCACGCTTGCCGACTTATGACGTCTTTGATGAAGACCGTTATTTCGAGCCTTGTGAATCCGAGCAAGTCGCCCCGGTGCAAGTCGCAGGAATGACCCTTGGCATTACCATTTGCGAGGATATCTGGCTCGATGATTATCTGCCCCGCAAACTCTACGACATGGACCCCCTTGCGCAACTTGCGTGGAACGGGGTCGATGTCATTATTAATCTCTCTGCTTCCCCCTGGGTACAGGGGAAGGAACGTGTCCGCCGCGACATGCTCGGTGAGCAGGCCGCAAAACACAAAGTGCCCATCGTGTATTGTAATGCCGTCGGTGGAAATGATGAGCTCATTTTTGATGGCCACAGTATGGGGATCGACGCCCAAGGTAGCCTGATCCAGATTTGCTCCGGATTCGTCGAGGAAGTCGCCATTTGCGACATCGATAAAGCTGAAGCGATCGAATGGCTGGGGGAAAATAATGAAGAGAATTTATTTAAAGCACTCGTCTTGGGTTTAAAGGATTATGTCGGGAAATGCGGGTTTAAATCCGTGGTTCTCGGATTGAGCGGGGGCATTGATTCTGCTCTCGTGGCGACAATCGCGGCCCACGCCCTCGGCCCGAAAAATGTCCTCGGGGTTTCCATGCCTTCGCAGTACTCGAGTGATGGCAGTAAGTATGATGCGCAGGCCTTGGCGGAAAATCTCGGGATTGATTTTATGATGATCCCGATTGGTTCGCTCTTTGAGGCGTTCAAAATAAATATGAAAGATGCTTTTTCTGGGCTGAAAGAAGATACCACGGAAGAAAATATGCAGGCCCGCCTCCGCGGCATGACCTTAATGTCGTTGTCGAATAAATTTGGACACATCCTCCTGACGACGGGCAATAAAAGCGAATTAGCCGTCGGGTATTGCACACTCTACGGGGATATGTGCGGGGGACTGGCCGTGATATCGGATGTGCCCAAAACCGATGTTTACCGTTTGTCACGTTGGATCAATTTGCGCGAGGGGGGTGCGATCGAGAAAGGTTTTCCGATTCCTTTTGATTCTATCGGGAAACCGCCCAGTGCCGAGCTGCGCCCCGATCAAAAAGACCAGGACTGCCTGCCGAAGTATGATATCCTCGATGCGATCCTGAAAGCCTACGTGGAGGAGCACCTTTCCCAACCCGCCATCGTAGCCAAAGGTTTTAATCCCGATGTCGTCAAGGATGTCTGCCGTAAAGTGGACCTAAATGAATATAAGCGCAAACAAGCCGCCCCCGGCCTCAAAGCCACCAGCCTCGCGTTCGGCACTGGTAGGCGCATGCCTATTGCTCAACGTTTCAGGGAGTAGGGGGGGAGGAAACCGCACACTTCCGCAAATTTGAGGGGGTTCCCCGCGCTCGCCGAGAGATTTTTTGATGGAAGAATCTTTTCATGGGAGGGCCGTGAGAACGATTGAATATTATAGCTTGGCAAAAAAGCTTTTATTTCTAGGGTGTAAAAATCGTAGCTGTTTTTTTAAACTAACTAAAGAAAGATACATCATGTCCACTGCCAAAAAAGGTGATAGCGTAAAAGTCCATTATACAGGAACCCTCGATAGCGGGGAGGTCTTTGATAGTTCACTCGAAAGGGAGCCCATCGCTTTCACCTTGGGTGTGGGCATGATGATCCCCGGCTTCGACAAAGGGGTGATGGGTATGGCCGTGGGTGAAAAAAAGAAAGTTAATATCCCTTGTGACGAAGCTTATGGTCCGCACAGCGAGGATAATATGATGCAAATCCCCAAGGCCGAAGTACCTCCCGGTATGGAGCCCAAAGTCGGTATGATGGTAGAGATGCGTTCTCCCGAAGGGCATTCTGTTCCTGTGAAGATCGCCGCCATCAGTGATGAATTTGTCACGCTCGATGGTAACCACCCTTTGGCCGGACAAGATTTGAATTTTGATCTGGAACTCGTCTCAATCGAGTAAAGTTCCCACGGACTCCCGGAGAAAAGCGTAAAGCGGAAACTTTTTTCCGGGACCGGAAAAAGATGTTGGCCTGTGGGGAAGGTGCGGTTTTTTAATGGCTGATACGTGCAGACTTCCGAAAAAAACATTCACAGATTTTTTAAGGAAGAGTAAATTAATCTGTACTGGGAAAAGTAGACACGGGATTCTCTTACGAGCGAGAATGAGAGAATGACTCAATATCGAGAGATTCAGAAATTTCCTAAAGCCGACAGGATGCTGTCGGAGGCCCATTCGCTTTTGATCGATATTTATAACGCTCGAGAGAAGAAGAACGAAGTAATCCATGGCGACGGACTTACTACGGACATAAAAGAGATCGGTGGAGCCATAGATAGGCTGCGTGTCTGCCAGAGTCACCCGATTATCTCGCTGGATGGGAGAGGGCCGAAAAATGAGCCCAACCAGTGGATGGAGCCAATGTGGTTGATTGTCATGATATTGGGGAAAAGATTCACGCTGTGTTCCAAATGAAACATAATTCACGGTATGAAAACCGCAGCCATTCATAGTCGCATTAATCCTGATATCAAGGAGAGGGCAAAAGCAATCCTCTCCCACCTTGGGTTGAGTCCGACAGAGGCCATTCGGATGTTTTACACCCAGATCATCCTTCGCAATGGACTTCCCTTTTGGGTCAAGATTCCAAATGCAACTACCGTGGCTGCCATGGAAGAATCTCGAAAGGGTCACAAGTTCAAAAAGCATGATTCTCTGAACAAGCTTTTCAGGAGTAGGGACGAGTGAAGACGGGTTGCGAGACAAGTCAATTAAGGAAAGACATCAAGAAGCTCCAGAAACAAGGCAAAGAACTCGCAAAGCTCAAAAGTGTTGTCATGCGCATTGTTGACGGCAAACCCCTCGAAGCACAGTATCGGGATCACGCTTTGATCGGGCCGCTGAAAGGATCGAGGGACTGCCGTATTGAATCCGACTGGCTTTCGAGTTTATAGGACTGATGGTGATTCACTCTTTCTTGAACGCACGGGCAGTCACGGTGAACTCTTCAAAAAATAAATTCCCTTAACACGCCTATACTCATCACGCCTCCTGCTATTTCCGCACATGACAGAGACGGCCATGCCACGAGCAACCCGTACAGGCTCCACAAATTTTTAAATCTGTGTGCATCTGTGAAATCTGTGGATAAAACTTTTTCCCGGAACCGGAAATTGATGTTGGACTGCGGGAATATGGGCCTTATTATTTGAATCTCTTATGGCTCGAAATTATTCTCTCTCCCACAAGTTATTTGAAGAAGCTCTGAAATATACCCCCGGCGGGGTACACTCACCCGTTCGCGCATTCCGCGGTGTCGGGGGGGAACCCTTCTTTGCGCAGCGGGCTGCGGGTTCGAGGGTCTTCGACGTGGACGGGAATGAATATATCGACTACGTCTGCACGTGGGGTCCTGCGATCCTGGGCCATGCAAATGTCCATATCCTCAAAGCCCTCAAGGAAGCCCTCGAGGAAGGGACGAGCTTCGGCATTTCCAATCCCCGTGAATTAACCTTGGCGAAAATGGTGGTCGAAAATGTTCCTTCCGTTGAAAAGGTGCGCTTTTGTAATTCCGGCACGGAGGCCTGTATGTCGGCGGTTCGACTCGCAAGGGGATTCACCGGACGCGATAAAATCATCAAGTTCGACGGATGTTATCACGGACATGCCGACTCGATGCTGGTCAAAGCGGGCAGTGGTGCACTTACGCTCGGCCAGCCCGATAGCGCGGGAGTACCGGCCGCACTGGCAGCACTCACTCTGACCCTGCCATTTAACGACCTGACCGCCGTAAAAGAAATGGTCGCTGCACACCCGGCGCAAATTGCTGCGCTCATTCTGGAGCCGGTTCCCGCCAATGCAGGGCTTTACCTGCCGGAGCCGGGTTTTCTGGAGGGCTTGCGCAAATTATGCACGGAGGAGGGCATCGTCCTGATTTTTGATGAGGTCATGACGGGATTTCGTGTCGCCCCGGGCGGAGCACAGGAGATTTACGGGATCAGGCCTGACCTGAGTTGTTTTGGAAAAGTCATCGGGGGCGGTTTGCCCGTCGGGGCTTTCGGGGGCAGGCGCGAGATCATGGATTGGCTTGCACCGCTAGGCCCCGTTTATCAGGCGGGAACCCTTTCGGGAAATCCTCTGGCGATGGCGGCGGGGGAGGCGAATCTCAAGGAGTTATTTAGCCCCGACAAGAAACAGAACTTTGCCCGACTCAATGAATTAACCGCGCAACTTGCGCAAGGGTTGGTCGAGATCGCTAAGAAGAGGAAGATTCCTTTTACCGGAAAACAATTCGGTTCCCTATTCTGTGGTTATTTCTGCGAAGGCCCTGTGCGCCATTTGCAGGAAGCCAAAAAATCCGACACAGCCCGTTTTGCACAGTTCTTTCACGCCCTCAAGGAACGCGGGGTTTATCTGGCTCCTTCACAATTTGAAGCGGGATTTGTCTCCCTCGCGCACACGGAGCAGGATATCGCTTTTACCCTCAGCATGGCCGACGAGGCGATGGGGAAATTATAATTGAAATTATAATTTTGTAGCTTATATTTGAGATATGTCACAAATCACGATCTACTTGGATGAGACACTTATTCATGAGGTGAAAGTTGCCGCACGGAAAGAGAAAAAATCTGTTTCTGAGTGGATGAAAGACTCGGCCATTAAAAATCTGAAGAACAATGAGTGGTCTGAGGATTTTTTAAAAACATTTGGAGCGATCAGTGATGAAACATTTATCCGACACCCACAGCCGGCTCAATCATCAGATGACTATCCGAGGTTTGATTAAATGTCTGGCTTTTATTTGGACTCAGATACATGCATTGACTTCCTGCGTGGGAATAATCGTGGATTATATGATAAGATTCAGGATCTTGATCATGGGTCATTATTGATTCCAAGCATGGTTAAGGCAGAGTTGATTTATGGAGCATATTGTAGTCACCGACAAAATGAAAATAGGAAAATTTTGGATGTTTTTCTAGGTGAATTTAAGACTGTAGACTTTGATAGCTCAGCGGCAGAATATTATGCGAAGATTAAAATTGAATTAAAAAAATCAGGTCAGCCTATTGGGGGTAATGACATGGTTATTGCCTCCACTGTTCTCTCAAGAAATGGGACTTTAATCACACGTAACCATGCGGAGTTCTCACGGATTGAAGGACTACGGTGGGAAGATTGGAGTCAATGAAATCCATCTGTGTTTATCTCGGGTCGATGCGCAATTTGCACGGGGATTATATTGAAGCGGCTCGGGAATTAGGAAGGGAGCTGGCCCGGCGGAAGATCCGGCTTGTTTACGGTGCCGGTAATGTCGGGCTCATGGGCGAGCTGGCCAATAGTGTCCTGGAAAATGGTGGGGAAGTCATCGGGGTCATCCCACGTTCCATGGTCGAGCGTGAGTGGGCGCACATGAATCTGAGTAAATTGCACGTGGTCGAGACCATGCATGAACGTAAGGCGCTGATGGCAGAAATGGCCGATGCCTTTATCGCCATGCCCGGAGGCTTAGGTACCCTCGAAGAGATTGCGGAATGCCTGACATGGATCCAGCTCGGGTTCCTCCATAAACCCGCCGCTTTTTGGAATGTGCGCCGTTATTACGATTTATTTGCCGGATTCATCACCCAGATGGAACGGGAGGGGTTTATCCGCGATAGCGACCGGGATTTCATCTTTATGCACGAGAAACTCGGGAGCGTTTTTGATTATCTTGAGGCAAATTGCCTTCCGCAGAGTGCCGGGGACAATTTGAGTAAATCTTAGCTAGTTGCAGGTATCCTGCGGATGACTGACTTTATGGGTGAGGAATCTGCCCTGCTGGAACGAGGATATATCCCTCCTTTAAATCTCCATAAATACGGGGTTGATAGATCCATGCGTGTAGGGCGGTGTAAGCGCAGATGAAGGCGTCGAGGGTGTCTTCGTGTTTTTTTAATTCTTTCCCGCGCAATTTGCTCAATGGTGCGAGTAAAATATTTTTGGGAAAAGTGGCAGGGGGATGGGCGTTTTCCAGTGAGGAGATTGCTTCGCGGAAACGTTTGAATTCCCCCAGGATAAAATCCCGGGAACGGTGCGGGCGTGATTTATATTCGAAAATCAAGGGGAGATTAAAGAGGGTGACATTTGCCGCGTGGGGGAATACCTCGATGACCCGGCGCAATTTGCGCGTGTGGGGTTCCCATTCTGGGTCAGAGCTGAATCCCAAGGGCTTGAGGTTTTCGAGTATTTCTTCTGCGCGCAATTTGCCCCCACCCCATTTACAGAGGCGTTGCCGGTTGGACGGGTGGGCCCCGGCGTGGCATTTTCGGAAATCTTTATTTAAGAGTTTCTCGGCATTACGTGAACCGGATTGATTTGGGACGATCAAAGGTGCGTCGATCGCGATAATCCCTTGTTGTCCCTGTGAGAACTCTTCCCGGATGTAAGCGGCGATTTCCTCATTACTCCCGATATCCGGCACGAACCCCGTGCAATTTGCTCGGGCCCCATCCCACTCCAGAGTGCAAATGGCTGATGGATTCTTGAGCGACCAAGCGAGATCGAGGCCGATGAATTTCATGATTTAGAAATGAACAGCGGGAACACTAGTGCGCGCCATTAGCGGCGGTACATTCAAAGACGAGGGGCTCGATGCCCGTAGCTGCTTTGTATTGGTCGTGGAGATTACTGATAAATGAGGCGGCGGATTTCTTTTCGACAAGATTGATCGTGGCTCCGCCGAATCCTCCACCGCTCAGGCGGGCTCCGAGACAACCGGGTAATTTGCGGGCGAGGTCCACAAGGATATCGAGCTCCATGCAGCTATTCTCGAAATATTTGATCGAGCTCGCGTGGGAGGCGAACATGGCCTCACCCAAGGGAGTGATTTGACCTTCGCGCAATTTGCTTATCGAGGCGATCACACGTTCATTTTCCCCCACGACATGCATGGCGCGTTTATATGCTAATGAATCCTTGTCGGGCAATTTGTTTTCTAGGAGCAGCCTATCGGCATCGCGGAGGGCCTTGACGCCGAGCTCGGCAGCAGCTGCTTCACAACTGGCTCGGCGCTCATTGTATTCCCCGGCGACGAGGGAGTGTTTGACATTTGAGTGTGCGATGACAAAACAGGTGTCCGTACTCAGGGGGATGTTATCGATCTCCAGGCTGCGGCAATCAATAAAAATCGCATGGTCTTTTTTGCCATAAAGGGAACTGATCTGGTCGAGGAGTCCGCATTTCACCCCGACGAAATTATTTTCAGCCGCTTGGCATACCTTGGCTATGTCTAGGCGATCCATCGGAAATCCGAAAAGTTTTTGCAGGAAGAGTGCGGTGGAGACTTCTAGGGCGGCGGAACTGCTTAAACCTGCGCCGAGGGGGAGATTGCTACTGATCGACATTTCAAACCCGCCGAGGCGGAGGCCGCGTTTGAGTAGCTCATCCACTACTCCGAGAGGGTAATTCACCCAAGAGTTTTCCCCGTCCTGCGGTTTGATATTTTCCAAATCTGTCTGGAAAGGGTGGGCAAATTGCCCGGTACTGAGAATGATTTTGTCGTCTGCCCGAGATTGGCCGGAGACGGTGGTTCCTTTGTCCACGGCGATGGACATGACGAATCCTTCATTGTAATCAGTGTGGTTACCGAGGAGTTCGGCCCGGCCAGGGGCATAAGCGGTAGCTGTCGTCATGGAGTCCCTTTATCAGAGATTTTTTTTTAATTTGATTTCTTTTTATCCGTGGTCGCAGAGGCAGGTGTCGTCGCAGGGGCTTTAAAAGGGATCAGGACGATTTCAAGGCGGCGGTTGACGGCGCGGTTAGCATCACTGTTATTGGGGACAATCGGTTTAGTGTCGGCGAGGCCCATGGCTTGGAGGCGGTTACCGGGGATACCTTGGTCTTCGAGGTAACGGACAGCTTCAGCGGCGCGGGACGCGGAGAGTTCCCAGTTTGAGGCGAATTTTCCGCCGGTACGGACGGGCAGGTCATCGGTGTGACCTTCGATACGGGCGGCACGGTCAGGGAAACGTTTCAGGGCGAGTGCGATTTTATCGAGGATTTCTTTGGCTTTCGGACCGATACCTTGTTTACCGGACTCGAGGGGGATACGGTCTGTGATTTTAATGACGAGCTGGTCGCCGGCTTCACTGACCGTCACATCTTGGGAATCGATTTGGTTGCGGAGATCGTCACGGAGGCCACCGGAAGCTTTTTGCAGTTTATCTTTTTCTTGTGCAATTTGCAGCATCTTCGTCTTTGTATCCGTGAGGTTCTGGGTGAGCATGGTTAATTCCGCGTTTTTCGCTTCTAATTCGGAATTTTTCCGGATGACCTCATTCTGGACGGACTGGACTTCGAGCCTCCTATTTTCCACCTCGGCGGAGAGAATCCGAGTATCCTCCTTCATTTTATTCATCTGCTCATGGTATGCAGCACGCCCGCCGAGCAGGTAAACAGATAAAATTCCGGTAAAAAGAGCAAATGCACCGAGAAACACAGCGCCAAACAAAGGAACCCTAATTTTGTGAAAATCCATAGTATCATTCAACTAATAGGAAAACCGGATGGGTTCAAGACTAAAACTTAGCCAAAAAATTCTTTACTCCACCGCACGATTATTTTTATGAGATGCGGGAGTAATGAGCGGGTGGTAAAGGAAAATTCAAGCTTTTGACTGTGGACTTGCAGCTTTGGCGGGAATCTACTATATGTTACACTCTTGTGTCTAAAAAGGTCCAAAGATTAAGTCCGATTGCCCGTCACGTGCAGAGTATTCCACGTTCCGGCATCCGTGATTTTTTCGAGATTGTTTCCACGATGAAAGAGGTGATTTCATTGGGGATCGGGGAGCCGGACTTTGTTACCCCTTGGCATATCCGGGAATCGGCGATATATGCCCTTGAACGGGGGAAAACGAGTTATACTTCGAATCTGGGTCTTTTAAAACTGCGTAAGGAGATTTCCCGTTACGTTCAAAATCATTTTAATATCGGATATAATCCGGAAAACGAGGTGATCGTGACGGTGGGGGTCTCCGAGGCGATGGATTTGGCCTTGCGGGCGTTGATCGACCCGGGGGATGAGGTGATTTACCACGAGCCGTGTTATGTTTCTTATAGTCCGAGTATCTGTTTAGCCCACGGGATTCCTGTGTCTGTCCCCACGTCATTTGAGGATGGATGGTCGGTGACAGCGGAGAAAATCAGCAAGGCGATAACGCCTAAATCAAAAATCCTGATTTTGAATTTCCCGACTAACCCGACCGGAGGAACCATGGAGCGGGCTGAGCTTGAAAAAATCGCCCAGCTTTGCCAGGATCATGACCTGATTTGCCTTTCGGACGAGATTTATTCGGAATTAACTTATGAAGGCAGTCATGTATCCATCGCTTCCCTGCCCGGGATGAGGGAGAGGACGATCTTCTTGCATGGATTCTCGAAGGCTTTTGCCATGACCGGATTCCGTATCGGTTATGCTTGCGCGCCGCCCGAGATGACGGAGGCCATGATGAAGATTCACCAATACGCCATGCTTTGTGCTCCGATCATTAGTCAAGAGGCCGCCTATGAGGCTTTGGTGAATGGGGGGGATAATGTCGCGCGGATGAAGGATGATTACCATGCGCGGCGGAATTTTATCGTAAACTCTTTTAATTCATTAGGAATGAAATGTATGATGCCGCGTGGGGCGTTTTATGCATTCCCATCAATCGGATTTACAGGGCTGAAATCACATGATTTTGCCATCGATCTCTTAAAAACGCAGAAGGTTGCTGTCGTGCCCGGCAATGCCTTCGGGGAAAGTGGGGAAGGATTCGTCCGTTGCTCTTACTCGACTGCGCTTCATAAGATTGAGCTGGCCATCGAAAAGCTCGGGAGCTTTTTGGAGACGTATCAAAAACGTTCCGATTCCGCCGCCTAGAGTATTTTTCTCATCTTATACCTATGACCGACCCACTCACACTTCGTTTATCAGGAGAGGTATTAGCTTATGCCCGTGGGGTGAGCCATGAGCTTTATGGAAAGGATCTTTCCGGATTTGTACTCGATACATTTCCTTATGTGGATGACATGTTCCATGGAAAAGGGAAACGTTTCCAGCCGATCGACCTGAAGTTCCACGATCTGGAGCACACCTTACGGGCCGCTTCCTCGATGATCACTGTCATGAGGGGAATCAACCTGAATCATTCAGTCAAAAACATGATTCCCCATGGGCTTTTTGAGGTTGGGGTCGTGGCCGTTCTTTTCCATGACTCGGGTTATCTACGGCCATGGGGTAAGAAGGAAGGGTCGGGAGCTGTTTATACGAGTATCCACGTCGAGCGCAGTTGTAGAATCATATCGGATTATTTCCGAGAAATCGGGGTGTCTCACAAGGACCAGTGTGCAGCCAGTAATATGATCCTTTGTACGGGATTAAACCTCGATACAGGCATTATTCCTTTCCAGTCTGAACAAGAAAAAATGGCCGGGTTTGCCCTGGGCACGGGTGACTTGCTCGGGCAAATGTCCGATCCGGAGTACATCCGCAAATTGCCCTTCCTTTATGATGAATTCCACGAGGCCCACGAGTTTGACCCGGATGACGATATCACCCCTTCATTTGTCAGTGCCCATCATCTCATTATAAATACACCGAAATTTCACCGGGAATATGTATTAAAGATTCTGGATACCCAACTCGGTGGGGTGAGCCGTTATCTTCATGAGCCCTATTCAGAGGGAGTGAACGCTTATTTGGTGGCGATTGAGGGGAATGTTTCCCAAATTGAACGCACATTGATGTAGGCTTCAGTGTCTGGATGTGACATATCGTTTGAGTTTTAAGGGACTTCCGGCATCTTATGTATATGGCAAAAAATTATTACCGCCGGGATATCCTCAAAATTAGTCTTTTGGCTGGAGTGGCTGCCGGACTCAAGGTGTATTCACTTGATGCCCAGACTCCTGCGGCAAAAAGAGACATTTCCCCCGACATCTATCTACAAAAATATCCCTTTATCCTGCCTCCATTAGGTTATGATTTTAATGCCCTTGAACCCTTTATCGATGCGCGGACCATGCAGATTCATTATGAGAAACATCATGGTGCCTATGTGAAAAACCTCAATGAGGCCATCGCTTCGGACCCCGTTTTGCAGAAATTAACTCTCGGCGCGCTTCTGGCTGATCTCGATCAGGTGCCTGAACCCATTCGGGCCAAGTGCCGTAATAATGGAGGAGGCCATCTGAACCATTCACTTTTTTGGCCATCCATGAAAAAGGGTATTAAATGGAATGATCAAAGTGCTTTTGCTCAAAAAGCTGTCGAGTCATTTGGTTCCAAGGAGGCATTCTTGAA
>JAWXBN010000023.1 GCA_034440155.1 Verrucomicrobiota bacterium
AGGCTCCGAAGCTTTTGGAGCGTGTGAGGGAAGCTATCCGGGTAAGGCATTATTCGATTCGCACGGAACAAACTTATGTGGACTGGGTGCGGCGTTACATTCTTTTTCATGGGAAACGGCATCCTTCTGAAATGGGCGGGGCGGAGGTTGCCGCATTTCTGACTCATTTGGCGACGGAAAGAAAGGTAGCCTCCAGCACGCAGAACCAAGCTTTGAATGCGTTGGTGTTCCTGTATGGGCAAGTGTTGGAACGTGATCTTGGGATGATGGATGGTATCGTCCGTGCCAAAACCCCTGAAACACGCCCGGTGGTCTTGACCAAAAAGGAGGTTCATGACCTTCTGGAGGCTATGCCGGATGATGAACATGGATTGATGGCGCGACTGCTTTACGGGACGGGCATGCGTTTGATGGAGTGCGTGCGGCTGCGGGTCAAGGACATCGATTTTGGTTATGGAGAGATCATGGTCAGGGACGGAAAGGGAGCGAAGGACCGAGTGACGATGCTGCCGCAGTCGTTGCACGAACCCTTGAAAAAACAATTGATTAATGTCAGGCGATTGCATGAGCAGGATCTGAGGATGGGATTCGGGCGGGTGTATTTGCCCGGTGCATTGAGTGTGAAATATCCGAATGCGGACCAGGAACCAGGCTGGCAATATGTTTTTCCATCTAGACAATTTTCTGTGGACCCCCGTAGCGGTCAAAAGCGGCGACATCACATTCATGAAAATGGACTGCAAAAATATGTAAAAGCCGCTGGACTGAAAGCCAAGCTGACCAAACCGGTCAAATGCCATACCCTCCGACATTCATTTGCAACGCATCTTCTGGAGAATCATTATGATATCCGGACCGTGCAAGAGCTTTTGGGACATAAGGACGTTTCGACGACGATGATTTATACGCATGTACTCAATCGTGGCGGACAGGGTGTCCGGAGTCCGTTAGATTAAAAGGGGGCACTTTTGGATTTTTAGGCGCGCGGTGCCCCGTCAATGGCACATTTTCGATAAACCGGTCCCCGACCGATCAGGATAAAAAGACTGCGCTGGGACTTCCTGCACTTGGAAAGATTGAACGGAATCAAACAGCCGTAATCAATATCAAAAGAGGAAAAGGGTATTTAAGCCGGATCGTGAGGGGATTCGGGAAATATTCTCTCCCCCGCCCCTCGGGGGTGAAAAGTGAATAAACTCTAAAAGAAAATTAACCCACCACTCAGTGGCATTTGCTCGTTCATCCTGCGATTTTGGTCAATGGGGTGAGAGAGGGTTATTGTCTATTATTCCGATATCCGTTTATTTTGCCATTCCGCTTCATCGATCGCCGGGGGATCGTATCAATGAGTGTGTGTTGACGGGGCTTTCGCTGAAAATCCAATAATGGTACGCCGATCTCCTCGGGAGTCACTGGCTTTAGAACGGTTTTTGTCCTTGAGCGGCCACCGGCCGGTGACCAGGGAATGTCACGGAGATGCTCGTCGAGTTCCTTCCGGCTGTGCTGGTCGAGCCGCTGGTACGCCAGCAGGGAGACCATGACGAATGGGAGTAATACGGTGAGGATTCCTGTCACAGCGATGGTTTCCTCCCCGATCATCAAGGCAATGGTGAGATTAAAGGCCATGATGCCCAGATATAATAATACTGGGAGGAGACCACTATTACGGAAATAACACACACCCGCGGGGGGGCGCGCGCTCAGGCCCAGGCTGGACGTCATCCGCTGCAACACGTAGATCATCACGAGACTGACAAAAAACCAACCGACGTAGTTCGTCAGCGGAATGCCAAAGTGGGGGCCTACCTCATGGTAGGTGTAAAATTTCCCGAGAAACCAGCGTTCACCCCGCAGCGCCACCGGATCAATGATAATGTCCAGATACGTCTGCAACAGCGCCCCGAGCATCAGGGTGGAGAGGGAACCCCGCAAGGCGCGGGTTTCCAAGATAAGGAGTGAACCGCGCCCGGTGGTTTTCAGCGGCGAGAGAATAAAAAGTGCCGTCGCAAAACTGCAATAACAGAGGAATACAAAGGAGAGTGAATCAAAAAAAGGAACCCCCGCAACCCAGAGCTCGAGGGAACTTGTCTTATCGATGTAGGAGTACCAGCCGTAGGGGAAGCCGGTATGAATGGATGCATACTCGGAACAAAAGGCGATCAGGTATCCGATCACCGTAAAAGACATGACCCGCTTCCAACCGAGGTGAGGCACTGCCACCAGCAGAAAAGCGGCAAAAAAGAGGAATACGTAGGGACGCATGAAGATGGTCCCGGGGATGAGGTGTAAAAAGTCCATTATAATAAGATGCGTGCGTTTGTGTTTATCTGGACTGTGGTCATATTATTGATTGCCTGTTTCCATGTCTCCACGGTGAAATGAATGTCGTTAGAGGCCTCCACGGCGGCGGATCGTGATCCAGTGTCTCAACCATGACAGGAAGGCGATTCCGACGGCCACAAGCGCGAATACCGGAATACCATGCCAGAGCGGGGGGACACGCGCCACAAAGAGCAGTCCACTGAGGACTAATAGGGATGAAAGGACGAGTGCCTGCGAGATCCGGTTCGCAATGTGGTTTAAAGTTTTGCGCAACGGTTCAAAACCTTCCGGACTGATCTTGATATCGACAGGAATATTCATCTTTCCACTTTTGAGTCTCTGGTAGATGTCCTGCATCTCCCGGGGCATGATTTTGATGGCATCGATTGTCATGCCCAGTGTGTCCATCAGACTACGCATGATCACCGGCAGACTCCACTTTCTCTCCATGACCTCTCTGGCGTATGGCTCACCAATATGATTAAAATTCAAATCGGGGTCCAGCACCTGACCGATGGCCTCCACTTGTGTCAGGGCTTTGACCCCTAGATAAAATTCCGGCTTCATCCGGAGTTTGTGATTCATTAAAACCTCCAAGAGTCGGTTGAGCACAAAACCCAGTTTCAGCTCTTTCATCGGGACATCGAGATGTTCCCCAGCAAACGATTCGACATCACGCTCGAGCTTGTCTGTATCCTCTGCTACGCCCTCTATGGACATTCCGAGAATCGATCGTGTGACAAGATTATGGTCCTTCTGGGAGAGTCCCATGATCATGGAGGCGATATTTTCCTGAAAGGCCGGGGTGAGACGTCCCATCATTCCGTAATCATAAAAAGCAATGATGTTCCCATTCAAAATCGTGAGATTTCCCGGGTGTGGATCTCCGTGAAAATAGCCGTGCTGGAATATTTGCTGAAAAATCAATTTTGACATCCTGTTCGCTATTTTGACAGGATCTAGGCCGTGCTTGCGCAGGTTTTCAGGCATGTCCACAGGGTAACCCCGGAAGTACTCCATCGTCAGGACCTTTTCAGTAGAAAGCTCCCTGTAGATCCGGGGAATACGGATGGTCCGGTTCGTACTGAAATTTTTCGCGAAATGCTCGAGGTTATGGGCTTCGATCGTGAAATCTTGCTCTTTGAGGAGTGTCTTTGTAAATTCCTTTACCACGCCCACGGGATTAATCGCGGCCAACGACTCGACGTGATTTTCTAGAAAGGTCGCTAAATAGAGGAGAATCTCCACATCTCCCTCAATGACCTTAGCGATCCCGGGCCTCTGCACCTTGATCGCAAGAACGTCCCCTCCTCGGGCCACAGCCCTGTGGACCTGTGCGAGTGAGGCGGATGCCAGAGGCGTTTCATCAAACTCCCGGAACAATTCCTCAATGGGTCTGCCGAGTTCACTTTCGATGATCCTAATGGCTTCCTGCCCGTCAAAGGGTGGCACCGTCGCCTGCAGTTTATGGAGTTCAATAAAAAGTGTTTCATCAATCAAATCACGGCGACTGCTTAAAATCTGGCCGAACTTAATGAAGGTGGGACCCAGCTCCTCTAGGGCCTGCCGGAATCTGACAGCGGGGGAACCCTCCGCCGTTGGCGCGGTCGGGACAGGGTCAGTGGTGTCATCATCGTCCAGATTTAGTGATTTCTGGAGACGGATGAGCTTGAGCATGTCCCCGAAACCATAACGATAAAGTATGCCTAAAATCTCCCGGTATCGCGGGAGTTTCGAGTAAACTCCGATGGCTGTATTGATTTCTTTGATCATGGGAGTAGGTCTCTAGACTGCAGATTCGGGTTTAAGGGGTGCCACAATGCTTCCTGAAACAATCTCCTGAGGCTCCAGAGGTATGGGACTCAAGTCATTTTCCAGCAGGGTCATTAACTCCCGCAGCCCATCCTTGTAGGAGATCGAAAAATCAACAAAACCCATATCGATGAGGAGCTTCGGAATCAAACAATCATCGAGCTTGAGTGGGACGATCCTGATTTCGCGCCGGGCGATTTCATCAAAGAATAACTCGTTTAATTCCTTTTTAATCCAAGGTGCCTCCACCGAGTACCGGCTCATTCCTAAGAGCAGATAATCGGATACGACCAATCCCTGCGCCATACGTTCGGCGGCTGATTCCAGAGGTCGTACCCGCTGGTCATGGAGCCAGACGCTCACCCCTTCCGTGCCCAGATCCGTGGCGAGCTGGCGGATGACCGCATCATCTTTGGAGCAACGCGATAAAAACACCACCCGCTTCTTGGGGTGGTCGTTATTACGTTCTTTCTTGGAGGCGGCCGCATCCTCATAAAGATCCTCTAACCCGAGGTCGGGTTCCAGAGCATGGAGATTTTTCGCCCAGGACAAAAGAGGGGCTAGTTTGTCAGGGTCAAAGTTTTCTATTCTTTGAACGGCTGCTGCTTTTCTGAGGGCCGCCTCGATCGGTTCGTTCTGGGCCAGAAATTGGCGTACATTCACCAGCAGGGGCATTCGCAACATCCACTCCCTGACAACCGTACGTTTTTGCGGGATCGTCCCACCAAAGGGATAGGGGGGGACAAGTGTGTACAGCCCATCATCGGTGACGTCTAAAAGACCGAGTATCCGTGCGTTTTCAGCGACCATTGCCGCGGTCTTTGACTCTAAATCTGCAAATTGGGAGACTTGCTCCAGGTCAGGGCACGTCAGCCATGCCACCGCATCGAGGACATCCAGCAGCCTCTCATGGGGGACTTCTGAAAATTCCAGCGAACATTCAGGGTTCTTCTTTGTGTGGGCGGTGCCGCCGTCCGTTTTATCATCCTGTTTTTTTGTCGTACTCATAAGGACTCTCTTGTTGGATGTGGGTTAATGATTGGTTCAAGAAGGTATCCATTTGATCCCGCCGGAGCGGGATCGGATTATTCACTCCATGTCCGTAGTTATATACCTATCAGTGATCGAAGTGAAGAGAGGCAAATACCCTCTCTCAATCTACTGTCCGTTCACCTGTGAAGAATTCCTCAAGATCGGCACCGATCCCAGTGAATGTTTTCTCCACCTCTTTGCCGAAGAATTCTGCTCCGGTATTTGAGTGATTTTCCTTCCGACTCGTCACTGGAGGCGGGGGCAAGTAGGAGGCAAAAGATCCGTCTTCGGCTTTCGACAGGACATACCCCTTGGAACGTCCTTCTTGGAGGAGTTCCACACGCCAGATCGGAGCACTGCCGACTGCAGTACGACGCAAGAGCATTCGCGTGGAGTCATAGACGATTTGATTTTTGACTGCATACGCTTGTGCCGTCTTCAATGCGTCCTCAGCCGAAACGGTCGTTAATGTAGGATCAAAGCTCATGTTATCATCAAAGACACCCCTTCCTGCGGCTGCGTGGGATCGGGTGACGACACCCTTTTCGATGATCACGACCTTACCTTTAGTGGGTGAATCCGGATCATAGAAATTCACATACCAGATGCCCTCTTCCTTTTCCGTTCCTTTTCCGAATATTGACAGGACATGCGTCCGGTATTTCTCGACAGAGAGTCCTTTTGCCAGATCGTATGCTTGACGATCCGAGGCCGTCGTCCCCCAACTCCACCCCACGAGAGCTCCCAAGACAGCCAAAGAAACTACCTGAAAGAGTAACTTTTTGATAGGCGTCATTTTCTGATTTCTGATTTTATTTTTATCCAGCCTAATGGCCTTCATACATTCGTAGTTCATAATTCATCTCTTGATTTTAATGGTTCTATTAACTGTAGCTATGCTCTGATCACTTACTCAGGTACGACGATTTTGACGGGTACTTCCAAGACGGGTTTCTCAGCGGGCAGGACCACTGTTTTATTTTCAATGACTGTTGTCTTTTCGATCGTCTTTTCATTCGTGCCCATGAAAGCCCCGTTGAAGTAGGCGATACCAAGACCAATAACCACCATTAGCACTACTACCAGTACGGCCCATCCAGCGTTTGAATTATCCCCGTTATTTCTATCTATGATCGTTGTCATGTGTTTCTTTCTGTGGAGCTTTTGTTGGATTATTTTTTTAATGTTCAGCGGAGTGTACATCCTTGCGGATGCGCATGTGTCCGAAAATAGTGCTTCACTAAGAAACGATATAGCGCTGATATTCAGGAAATACGATGACCCGTGTATTGACGGCTAACTTCACCAGTCTCCCGGCTGTATGGCGCGTGCTCGTTTTATAA
>JAWXBN010000024.1 GCA_034440155.1 Verrucomicrobiota bacterium
TGCTGCCTTCTACCGAGAAACCTGATTGTGATATTCCTGCGGGATCCCGTGGCCACGGTCGAGAGGAATCTCGACCCTCCAAAAAGCCCCTGAAAAGCGAGCAAGATGCTCGCTTCTATTTTTCCCCCTGCCCTTTTAATCTTTTCCTTCACTGGATTTTCTGAGAGATTTCACCTCATGGCAAATTATTGGCTCGTCAAACAAGAGCCCACTGCTTACGCGTGGGAGGAATTCCTCAGGGATGAAAAAACGGATTGGACGGGCGTCCGGAATTTTCAAGCCCGTAATAATCTCAGGGCCATGAAAAAAGGTGATCAAGTCCTCTACTATCACAGTAATGTCGGCAAGGAAATCGTCGGGATCGCGACCGTTTCTAAAGAATCTTTCCCGGACCCCACAGCCACCGAGGGCGACTGGATCTGTGTCGAACTCAAGCCCGTCACCGCACTCAAAAACCCTGTCTGCCTTGAAACAATGAAATCCGACAAAATCCTCAAAGATACCTCCCTCATTAAACAATCCCGCCTCTCTGTCATGCCCTTCACCAAAGAACAATTTGCCCGGGTCCTTGAACTGGGAAAATAATATCGGCCTGTTACTTTTTCAGGATCATGTCGCAAGCCATTTTGGCGCTGAGGAGAACGAGGGGGATACCACCCCCGGGATGGGTGGTGCCACCGACAAAATAGAGGTTATCCTGGACTGAAGAACGGATCGATGGCCGGAAGAGGGCACTCATCGGATTATTCGAGGCGTGCCCGTAAAGGGACCCGCCAGACGCATTATCCCGCGACCGAAAATCATAAGAGGTAAAAACGGTTTTACTGACAATTGTTTGCCCCAAATCCTCCAGCCCCATTTTTTCCAATCGCCGGATCACCATTTGAGGATAGAGATTCTCCAGATAGTTTTTGTCATTAATCATTTTGGTAATGGGGGAATTGATCAGGACAAAATAATTATCACAACCCGGGGGGGCATTTTGCTCATTGGTCCGGCTCGTAGCTGAAATATAAATGGTCATGTCCTCGGGTAATTTAAACCTTTTGAAGATATGCCGAAATTCCCTCTCATAATCGTCGGAAAAGAAAATGTTATGGTGCGAAATTTGCGGATACCGGCGGTTCACTCCCAGAAAAAGGATATAACCCGAACAGCTCAATTCCTTGTCATTCATCTTTTCAACCGCTTTCCGGGCTTTCTCCGTATTGAGTAACTTGTCATGGGCATAGATGACATCGGCATTACAAATGATCGTATCCGCCGATTCAATGAGTGTTTTTCCGCCGGATTGATATTTTACCCCGGAAGGACTTATCCCGATCACGGGGCACTCCGTCCTGATCTCCACGCCGAACTCCCCCGCAAGTCGCTCCAAGACACGCGAGAGCTGGACAATACCCCCTTCCGGATACCAAGCCCCAAATTTATCCTCCACGTAGGGGATAATATTAAATGTCGCCGGGGCACGGTAGGGATCCGATCCGTTATAGGTGGCGAACCGGTCAAAAAGCTGGCGAAGGTGGGGATCATGGAAATATTTCCTGACCACTTGATCGACACTTTTCAGGGTCATGACTTTCGGCAAGTGGGGAAGTAAAAGCAAATTGCGCGGGTTCAAAAACGCTTTATAGAATTGTGACGGCGGGTGGCGGAGGAATGCCTCACCGGAAAGTTTATATATCTTTTCCGCATAATCCATAAAACGCAGAACATCCGGCCTCTGGAAAAAACTTTTATCTTCATCGATCACCGTACCATCCGACCAGAAATACCGGCAAACAGGATCAATCCGGTGGAGAGTCAAAGACTCATCCAAGTCATGACCCACATCGTCAAAAAGCTCACGGAGCACTCCGGGCATCGTGAGCAGTGACGGGCCTGAGTCCCAAGTGAATCCATCCTTGCAAAAAACGCCCGCTTTCCCTCCGAGGGTGGCATTTTTCTCGAGGAGGGTCACTTTCATCCCAGCATGGGCAAGGCGAATGGCACTGGCCAATCCCCCCAACCCACCCCCAATAATGACACATTTCCCCGACATAATCCCTATCTTTGCACACTTTTTGCGTAATTTGCATAATTCTTTTGTCAATTTAATGTGACACGGCTAGAGCTAGTGGATAAATGATTTCCCAAATCCATAGGGTACTCGGCTTGACCGTGGACTACGCCGCTTTCCGGAGCTTGAATTTCTGGCATTGGCGGCATCATGTAAATGCCTCCACCCAAGAAGATGTCTTGCGTTACGGTGACCAATGGCTGGCTGTACCGGCTAGCGAATATTATTCACTCCCCGAAAATAGTACCATACCCCTATCCTCCGTAAAAATCGATCCCGGCAAAGCCCAGCGGATCAATTTCCAGAGCCCGCACCCTTGCGATTATGAAGAGAATAACCGGGTCGGCCTCGATATTTTCTTGTGCCGTCCATGGTCAGAGGCTCCTGTGATGATTTTTATGCATGGATTCATGTCCGCCAGCGATACCGGTTACCATATCTGGTGTAAACTCATGAATAAACGTGGGATCAATGCCATTTTCCTCCACCTGCCCTACCATTATTCACGCAGGCCAAAGAACTTCGTCAGCGGGGAACTAGCCATCAGCGCCGACCTCACCCGGCTGGCCGAGGGTATCCGCCAATCCGTCAAGGAATTGCGCCTACTTATTTCGGACCTCAAAACTCTGGGCACTCCCAAAATCGGGCTTTTCGGTATGAGTTACGGCGGTTGGATCGGGGCCCTCACCACCCGCGTGGATACAAATGTCAACCTCCTGACCATGGTGGAGCCGATCGTTGATATTTCCCATGTCATGTGGGAGTCCCTCGCCGCCCGCACGATGAGGCGCCAACTCCAAAAAAAGGGGGTCGGAGAGGAATCCCTTTCCCGTCTTTTCAGCCTCGTCTGCCCTTTTGAAGGACAAGCAAATTGCCCGGGTGAGAATATCCTGATGCTGGCGGGGAGTTATGACCAGATCGCCCCCCCCCACCACGTCAAAAGGTTGGCGCAATACTGGGGTGCCCATTACCGGGAATATGCCCAGGCCCATTGTGGTTATAAACTCCAGTACCGCGGCTGGGAGGATATGCAGGAGCTTTTGCTCCCCCGTTTTATTCTTTAGTATCGTAAAAAGAGTATTCACACCCCTTTGGGATTGCCTTACAAAGAATCCTGCATGCACCCGGATCAATCACCTAAACCAGCCGTTGATTATTCGACAGCGGCCTTGGCCAAAAGGTTATGGTGTTTGATCGGGGATTATAAAGCAGACTGTGCCAAAATACTTTTCGTCCAGCTTGCCGTCATTATTCTTACCGTTATTGCCCTCGTCCTGACGGGGACAGCGATTGACTACATCCAATCCTGTGTTTCCACCGACGGATCAAAATTCAAGAAACCCTTTTATTTCCCTTGGCTGCCGGGGGATTCCCCAATGTCCCCTATTCTCGGACTCTCCTGCCTCATCCTGTTTTTCTCCCTCATCCGCACCGGGCTCAATTACAAAGGATTCATGATGCTAGCGGTCACGACGGAAAAGGATATCGTGGTTTCCTTGCGTGCAAAGGTCTATGACAAAATGCAACGCTTGAGTTTCCGTTTCTTTGACTCGAATGCAAGCGGCAGCCTGATTAACCGTGTCACAGGAGACTCTCGGGGGGTGGCCATGTTTTTTAACGCGGTCCTGATCCCGACGGTTATTCTCGTGCTTTCCGTGGCGGTTTACCTGACCTATATGTTTAAATTAAGCATATCACTGACCCTTATCTCGTTATCGACGACCCCTGTACTCTGGTGGTTGACCACACGGTTCTCTAAAATTGTCCAACCTGAATATACGAAAAACCGTGATATGATGGATACCCTTATCCTGACACTCTCCGAGAGTGTGCGAGGCGCCCAAGTCATCAAGGGCTTCAGCCGGCAAAAAGACCAAATCCATAAATTCGGCAGGATCAATGATCAAGTGAGCAATCATCAAAATTTCATTTTTGAAAAAATCAGTCGCTTTACCCCCATCGTTGATTTCGTGACTCAGATGAATATTATCATCGTTCTTTCCTACGGGGGGTACCAAGTCATCAAAGGTCAGTTACCCCTGGGGGCCGGTCTCATCGTATTTGCAGGGCTCCTCCAACAACTCTCGAATCAAGTATCGAATATTGCTAACCTCGCCAATACCGCTCAGCAAAGTTTTATCTGCGCAAAAAGGGTTTTTGAGGTCCTGGACAAACCCTTGGAGATTGAATCCAAACCCGACGCGATGAAACTGGGCGACGCCCGTGGGGAACTCGAGTTCCAAAATGTATCCTTTAGCTACGATCAGGACGATCCCAAACTCTCCGGCATTTCCTTTCTCGCCCGTCCCGGAGAGCAAATTGCTTTTATCGGGGCCACGGGGTCAGGTAAAAGCACGCTCTTAAGCCTCATCCCCCGGTTCTACGACCCCACAAAAGGCCGGGTACTCCTCGACAACCATGACCTACGCGAGATCAACCTTTCGGATTTAAGACGCCAAGTGGGTTTGGTTTTTCAGGAGAATTTCCTCTTCAGTAATACAATCGCAGCCAATATTGCCTTTGGACATCCGGATGCCTCTTTCGAGCAAATCCAAAGGGCCGCGCAAATTGCTTCGGCGGATGAATTCATCCGTTCACAACCAGACGGGTACAATACCATTATCGGTGAGGACGGAGTGAATTTATCAGGTGGCCAAAGACAAAGGATCTCCATCGCCCGGGCCATCCTACTCGAACCCAAGCTCCTGCTCTTGGACGATCCCACCGCCTCGGTCGATGCGGAAACCGAGCGAGATATTTTTGAATCCCTTGACTCCGCCGCCGCCGGAAGGACAACCATCCTGATCTCGAACCGGATCAGTGCCATCCGGAAAGCCCACCGGATTTTCGTCCTCGACCGGGGACAAATCGTACAGCAAGGAACCCATGAAGAATTAATCTCGAGGGAAGGCCTGTATCGCACCTTTGCCAATATCCAATATGGGGCAGCCCATCCGGAGGTGACACCCCCGTGAAAAAAGAACCGACAGAAAAGGATCTCTTGGTTAAACGGGCTAAAGTCTCCGATGATATCGAGGAGCAGCAACAGTCCGTTGCCTTTAGCTGGGATCTGGTCAAACGCCTTTTTAACCTCAGCCGCAACCACAGCAAATTGCGCAACCGCCTGCTGGTGACCGTAGCCCTGCGTGCGATCCAGCTCCCTCTTTTGACCTGGATGATCGGTGTGATTATCGACGGTCCTATCCGTCACGGGGATTTTCAAAAAACTCTGTTCTATTGCTCGGGCATGTTCCTCCTGGTCATCTTTACCGAGGCGGTATTTTATTTCAGGGTAAAATACGCGCTTATCCTCGGTGAGAATGTCGTGAATGACTTACGGCGAGATTTTTTCAGCAAACTCCAGCAGATGCCGATGAGTTATTATCATACCACACGGCTTGGCCGGATTATCAGCCGTGTCACCTCCGATATTGAGTCGTTACGAGTCGGTATCCAACAGGTTTTTTTCGTTTCAATGGTCCAAGCCGGTCAAATGATCTTCTCGGCCATTTTCATGATTTATTATGATTTCATCCTTTTCTGCATCGTTTTATGTATGGCCCCCGTGATTTATTTCCTGAATAAAAAATTCCGGGATCATGTCACCTACGCTACCCGTATTTCCTTAGAGAGCTGGAGCCGTGTCACGGCTACTATCGCCGAATCTGTCAGTGGCATCCGAGTGACGCAAGGTTACTCCCGGCAGGACCGTAACGCCTCCCTATTCCGACACCAAATCAATGACCATGGTGCACTCAATGTCGAGGTCGCACGCGCCCAAGCCATTTTCCAGCCACTCTTGGAGTTCAATAGCCAATTCTTCATTGTGGCCCTAATCTTGGTAGGAGGTTATCAAGTCCTCACACCCGGAGCCTCCACTAATATCGGGGATATCATCCAGTTCTTTTTCCTGACGAATCTCTTTTTTGCCCCCATCCAAGTGCTCGGGACCCAATACGCCACACTGATGCAAGCTCTGGCGGGGGCTGAACGAATCTTTAAAGTCCTCGACTCTCAGCCTGAATGGACCGATAACCCCACGGCCATTGATCTTCCTGATATCAATGGTCATGTGGAGTTCAGGAATGTCACTTTTAGTTATCAAAAGGGACGCCCCGTCCTCCATGAGGTGGGTTTTGTCGCTGGACCCGGCCAATCAATCGCCCTCGTCGGCCATACGGGCAGCGGGAAATCATCCATGATCAATTTGCTCTCAAAATTCTACCTACCCGACTCCGGGGATATCTTCATTAGCGGAAGGAATATGAGGGACATTTCCTCTGCGTCCTTGCACCGGAGAATGGGCATCGTGCAGCAACAAAACTTCCTTTTTACCGGAACCGTCATGGATAATATCCGTTTTTCAAAACCTACCGCCACAAATCTAGAAGTCATCGAGTCCGCCCGGAGCCTGGACTGTCTGGATATGATTAATTCCCTCCAAGACGGGTTCGACACCCAAGTCGGAGAAAAGGGGGCAAGCTTGTCCCTCGGTCAGAGACAGATGATTTGTTTCGTCCGGGCATTCCTGGCTGATCCCCGGATTCTCGTCCTCGATGAGGCCACCAGCTCACTCGATGTCCTCACAGAAAAACGCATCCAGCACGCCATCAGCAAATTGCTCAAAGGCCGGACGAGCTTCATCGTCGCTCACCGCCTCAGTACGATACGCCATGTTGACCTCGTGCTGGTCCTAGACCATGGCCGTATCGTGGAGCGGGGCACGCACGATTCCCTGCTGGCCCTTCGTGGGTATTACGCATCACTCCATGCGCAATTTGTTCATTAATCGCCTCACTTGCACTTTATCGGAGCATTGATTATAAACACTGTCCCAATGAATCCAGACTCCCTTATTCTATTCTGTATTGCTCTTACGATTATCGCCTTCCTCTATTCATCCGTCGGACATGCAGGGGCATCAGGATACATAGCTGTAATGGCCCTCTCAGGACTCTCTGCCCAGACAATTAAACCCCTCGCACTGGTTCTAAATATTGTCGTCGCCATCGTCACGACCTATAATTTCCTACGGCTGGGACACTTTTCCTGGAAAATTTTCATCCCCTTGGCAATCACCTCCGTTCCCCTGGCTTTCCTCGGAGGTTACCTAAAAGTCCCCGATCATTTCCTCAAAATACTTATTGGTTTAGTCCTTCTCTTTTCAAGTGCCCGTTTTTTCTTTTATCCGAAGGAACCTAAAATAACGATACCCCCACCTCGGGGGACTTCACTAGCCTGCGGTGGATTTCTCGGCCTTTTATCGGGATTAACCGGTACGGGTGGCGGCATTTTCCTCACCCCCCTGCTCCTGCACATGAAATGGGCAAAAATAAAAACAGCTGCGGGCATTTCCGCCCTGTTTATCCTTGTAAATTCAGCAGCAGGTTTGGCCGGGCACACTTTGAAAACCAAGGACATGCCCCCTTTTATTTTTGCCATGATGATCTGTGTGCTCGTGGGAGGGGCAACCGGCTCGTACTTGGGGAGTAATCGTTACAAACCTGAAATCATCAAGCGTTGCCTTGCATTGGTCCTGCTGATTGCAGGATTAAAGCTCATCTTTTTCTCGTAATCCGGGGAAATGCAAACAAACAACTAGGCCTATTTAGCAGACCATCTTTCCCTGTTTTTTTGAAAAATATCTTTCAGGATTGCTTCCACCGAATATCTAATTCCCCAGTTCGGGTAATGTGATTTGAATTTTTCCAACCCCGACACATACCAGATGTGGTCTCCTATCCGGTTTTGCTCCTGGTACGTCCATTGGAGCTGACGCCCGGCGATTTTTTCACCGAGCTCGATGGCTTCAATCATGGAGCAATTTGATTCACGTCCACCCCCCATATTATAGACTTCACCGGACCGGGGGGATTTAAAGAATTCATTAAAAGCGGCAATCAGGTCGGCACTGTGGATATTGTCACGGACCTGTTTACCCTTATACCCGATGACGGTGTAGGCTTCCCCTATGGCGATACATTTCATCAAGTAAGCCAGGAATCCATGGAGCTTCGTCCCCGAATGATTCGGGCCTGTGAGACATCCGCCACGGAATGCCGCCGTTTTCATCCCGAAATACTTCCCGTATTCCTGCACCATCACATCAGCAGCCACCTTTGATGCCCCGAAAACACTGTGGATGGACTGGTCAATACTCATCCCCTCGGGAATACCATTTGCATAGGCATGTTTTGAATCGATCTCCCAGCGTTTATCGAGCTCAACAAGAGGCAGGAAGTTCGGGGTATCCCCGTAAACTTTATTCGTCGAGGTAAAGATAAAGGGAGCCTCGGGAGCAAATTGCCTTGTTGCCTCCAGGAGATTAAGGGTTCCCACAGCATTAACCCCAAAGTCTTTTTTAGGGTCGCGCGCAGCCCAATCGTGTGATGGTTGCGCGGCCGTATGGATCACCAGTGAGATTTGACCGGCAAAGCCCTTAAAAATCCGATCGATCGCTTCGGAATCCCGGATATCAGCCTCAAAATGGGTGTAATTTCTCCCCAAGGACTGCTGGAGACGCTGGACATTCCAATTCGTCGAAGCTTCCACACCGAAAAACTCCTGGCGCATATTATTATCGATCCCGACAACATGCATCCCCTGGGACGCAAAGAATTCACTCGCCTCGGAGCCGATAAGCCCCCCTGAACCGGTAATAATTGCTATAGACATGGATATAAATAAAACAGATTATTGACGGAAGTTAAAACAGAATTATTGACAAAAAAATACTCAATGATTTCCCCCTACAAGACAACTTTTTTTCCGACGCGGGAGAAATAAACGGATAATCCCCGCTACCGATACGAGCAAAAAAAGTAACCGAAAGATATCATGTGCTCAATTTAAAAATATTCTCTAATGGCCACGCCCTGTTGCACCAAATACGTTACTCATCAAATTCGCCGATTGAACGGTATTTTTGGTAACGCCCCTCAATCAAATCCTTTGTGGAAAGTTTTTGTAGTCCGCGCAAATTGCGTAGGATTATTTTTTTGACGTTGACGTAAGATTCTTCCGGGTTTTGGTGGGCGCCACCCATGGGCTCTGGAATGACTTCATCCACGAGTCCAAGTCCCATTAAATCACCTGCGGCCATTTTTAAGGCCTCAGCAGCTTGGGGCGCGTATTTCCGGTGTTTCCAAAGGATAGCCGCACATCCTTCGGGTGAAATGACCGAGTAATAGGCATTTTCAAGAATCAAAACTTTATCAGCGACGCCAATACCCAGAGCCCCTCCACTGCCGCCTTCCCCGATCACCACGGCAATAATCGGCACTTTAAAAAGTGCCATTTCCCTCAAATTCACCGCAATCGCCTCGGCAATATGCCTTTCCTCCGCCCCAATTCCGGGATAAGCCCCTGGAGTATCAATAAAGGTAATAATCGGTAACCCGAATTTATGAGCCATCCTCATGACACGTAATGCCTTCCGATACCCTTCAGGATGCGCGCTGCCAAAATTCCTCGCGACATTTTCCTTGGTATCACGACCTTTCTGATTACCAATCACCGCCACACGTTGACCATCGATTGTAGCCAGACCAGTCACGATCGCCTTATCATCCCCAAACAACCGGTCACCGTGCAACTCCACAAATCCATCCAAAACAGAATAAATGTAGTCCAACGCGTATGGACGCTTGTTATGCCGTGCAATTTGCACCCGTTGCCAAGGGGTAAGATTCTGGTAAATCTCTTTTTTTGTATCCTCAATTTTTCCTTCAAGGCTTTTAATCTCATCCGAAAAATCCAGATTATTTTCTTTCGCCTGGATAATGAGGGCATCGATTTTCTTCTCCAGCTCTATAATCGGTTTTTCAAATTCCAACGGGGCAACTTTCATATATTATCCTTCGGTAATCAAAAATAGTGATAAATCCCCAATCATCAGGGATTGACCAATTTAACAAACTCTGTTTTCCCATTGTTGATTTTCAAGACAACAAGGGGTTTGAGTGCATTACGTTGGGCATCCATGGAGACTTTTCCCGTAATTCCGTTATAATCCTTGGTTGCCGCAATCGCATCCCTGAGTTTCTGATTGTCTGTCGTTCCTGCCCTTTTGATCGAATCGGCGAGAATCATCATCGCATCAAATCCGAGGACAGACATGGCATCAGGAGTAGAACCGTAAAGTTTTTTATAATCAGAAACAAATTTCTGAACTTCCGGCCTTATATCATCGGAGGAATAATGATTACTATAATAACAACCGTTAATCGCCTCCCCTCCAATCTCAAAAGTCTTATCAGAATCCCATCCATCCCCCCCCAACATCGGCACTTTGATTCCCAAGGCCCTAGCTTGACGGGCAATTAACCCGAACTCCGTATAATATCCAGGGATAAAGATCGCATCGGGTTTTTTACCTTTTATCGAGGTCAACTGAGCCTTAAAATCCACATCCCCCTCGGAATAAGATTCATCCGCCACAATCTCACCCCCTAATTCCTTGACTTTTTCCTTAAAAAACTGCGCCAATCCCGTGCTGTAATCATTTTTAATATCGGTAAAAACAGCAAATTTCTTTAACCCGAGATCTTTCATGGCGAAGGTAGCCATGGCTGACCCTTGGAATGGATCAATAAAACAAGCTCTAAAAATATAATCTCCCACTTCAGTCACCTTGGGATTTGTCGAAGCGGGTGAAATCATGGGGATTTTGGATTGTTGGGCAATAGGTGCCACGGCCAAACTGCGTGAACTGGCGACCTCCCCTAAAAGGGCCACGACCTTATCCTGATTGATCAATTTCAAGGCGGCATTCACAGCTTCCTCAGGTTTTCCTTGGTTATCCTCGGTAATAAGAACAATTTGTTGCCCTAAAATGCCCCCTTTTGAATTGATTTCATCCATAGCCATACGGATACCCCGGTCGGTGGACTGGCCAAAAGTCGCTGTACTGCCTGTCATTGAGGCAAAATGGCCAATTTTGATCCCTTGGGGAGCTTTTTTATCTTGTTGGGCATTTTCTCCTGCTGGCTTAGAACATCCCGTGATTGTAAATACCACAGCTAAAAGGCATCCTAGGATTCCCAAGACAACACCGCGCGAATAAATCATAGAGGAGGTTTTCATCGGATAGGATAATAGGGGGGAAAACTAATTTTGTAAAAACTTAATTCTCTCCTTGCGACCTTTATCGGCGGACATTACAAATTCAACCTATGTCGAAATTGCAAAAAACCCTTGCTAGAAGTATTTCTTTGTCCGGTTTGGCCCTCCATACCGGGAATAAAGTCAATCTCACTTTCCATCCTGCTGCGGAGAACCATGGTTTTAAATTCAAACGGACCGACCTGACTGACCATCCTGTACTCGATGCCCATGTCGATCTGGTCAAACAAGTCGAACGTTCCACAACAATCGCAGACGGTGCCATCAAAATCCATACAATCGAGCACGTCCTCTCCTCCCTATCGGGAATGGGTGTGGATAATTGCCTCATCGAAATGGACTCCAATGAACCCCCCATCTGTGAAGGAAGCGCCCGCGAATATGTCCGGATGATCAAAGAAGCGGGTATCGTAGAGCAAAAGGCACCGTGTAACTATTTCACCCTGCGTGAACCTCTTCATATTTTCGGAAAAGACGGATCCATGATCTTGGCCGTACCTGATAATGACTTTAAAATCTCCTGTACAAACGCTAATCATACCGGGTTTTTCACCCAATACATGAGCCAAACGATCGATCCGGCGGTCTATGAAGCCGAAATCGCTTCCGCCCGCACTTTTGTTTTTTATGAAGAAGTACAGAAACTCATGGAATCCGGCCTGATCAAAGGCGGTAGCCTCGAAAACGCTGTGGTGATCCGGGGCCAATCCATCCTGAGCAAGGAACCCCTGCGTTTTCCTGATGAATTCGTCCGCCATAAAATCTTAGATATCATCGGTGACATGTCCACCATCGGGCGCAGGCTCCGCGCCCATATCATCGCGGTCAAGCCCAGCCACGGTCTCAATGTGGAGATGGCCCGTGCGATCTATAAACAATTCCAGAAATATTTCGGGATCACCAGCAGTGATGTACGCAAACCCATCATGGAAGGGGCCTTGGACATCGGGGACATCCTCAAGATCATGCCCCACCGTTATCCATTCCTCCTCATCGACCGTGTCATCAAATTCGAAGGCGACAATAAAGCCACAGGCCTCAAGCAAGTCAGTATCAATGAACCTTATTTCCAAGGACACTTTCCGAAGCACCCCGTCATGCCTGGAGTCCTCCAGATCGAAGCCATGGCACAGGTCGCTAGTATCCTGCTCCTGAGGAATCCGGAAAATGAAGGCAAAATCGGTTTCTTCATGAGCTGTGATGGGGTGAAATTCCGCAAACCTGTCGTTCCAGGGGATACCTTGATTATTGAATGTGAGATGATTCGTTCACGCGGTAAAATCGGCAAAGCCACAGCCACGTGTTATGTCAATAACGAGGTCGTTTCTGAAGGAACCCTGATGTTCACCGTTGTTGATAGTTAAACATTAATCTTTAATTTTATATTTTTATTTTACCATGTCCGTCGAAATCCACCCCACCGCTATCATTGATCCGAAAGCCGTCATCGCAGACGGTGTAGAGATAGGCCCTTATTGTATCATCCGGGGCGAAGTCTCTATCGGGACAGGAACAAAACTCTCCTCACATGTCGTCATCGAAGGCCCGACCAAGATCGGCCAACGCAATTTATTCTACGACTTTGCGACCATTGGTAATAAATCCCAGGACCTCAAATACACCGGGGAACCTACCTACTGCGAGATCGGGGATGATAATACCTTCCGCGAATTTGTCACCGTACACCGGGGCACTGCACCCCAAGAAAAAACCATCGTCGGCTCGCGCAATTTGCTCTTGGCCAATGTCCATATCGCCCATAATTGCGAGCTCGGCAATGAAATCATCATCTCGAACCTCGGCTCCATGGCAGGACATGTCATTGTCGAAGACCGTTGTGTCATCGGGGGAATGGCCGCCATCCACCAATTTTCCCGGATCGGGACCATGTCCATGATCGGTGGCTGCGCCAAGGTCGTTCAAGACGTCCCCCCCTACATGCTTGTCGACGGGGCTCCTGCGGAAGTCCGCACACCAAATAAAATCGGGTTAGAAAGACGCGGGGTCTCAGCAGAATCGATCAATGCCCTGAAAAATGCCTATCGCATCCTTTTCCGGCAACGGGATAAAACACAAAGTGAAGCTTTGGAAATGATCGAAAATCAATGCGAGCAAACGACTGAAATCAAACACTTGCTTTCTTTTATCAGAAATTCCAAACGCGGTATCTGCCACTAATATTTTCGGCGTTACAGACCGTATTTTAACTCAATATCCTGCCAACTCATCGCGTTAACGATTTCCATGATGGAAATATTCACATCCTCGATTAAAGGACTATTGTCAGGAAAAGCAAAAGCGTATCGGTCACGGTTTTTAGTTTTAATCGGTTGAATAATATCATCAAGCTTGAGGATTTTTAATTCGTAATCCAATGCAGACTGGGCCCCGAAGAAAACGTCAATTTTATCTTTATTGAGCTCGTCGAAACCTTTCTCATAATTTTCATATGAAAGGCAATTTACCCGTCTGTCTTTCAAAATATTTTCCGCTTCAGTCCCCTCGACGACACCGACTTTTAAACCCTTGAGATCTTGGATGCTATTGACATTATATTTCACAATATTCAGCGTGGCAGTGGATGCAAAAGCGGCTGTAATGACCGACGTCAGGATAATCCCGAAAATAATCCAGAAAGTGGAAATAGCCTTGCCGGCGGGGGACTTGGCCACCTTGTCCCCGTAACCAATCGTAGAGATGGTGACCACCGCCCACCAGAGACCATCTTGTATCCCCTTAAAGAAAGGCCGGCGAAACTCCAGATGATTTGTACGTCTCTCGATAAGCCAGATCATCGACCCGGCAAATGTAAAAATAATGATAAGATAAATAAAAATATCGATAAAACTGATTGAAAAAACCAGTTTAATAGTCCCCCACAGTGACGGCGCTAAAGATCGGCTTTTAATGACAACCGCATCATTATCATTATAAAAAGGGACTGAATAATCAATATCACGCTCATGAACAGGATTGATCGCAGTAGCAAGGAAAACCACTTGCACCCGGCCTTCCTTGATGGCTTTGACCCCGTCACCGGGATCAAGAAGCACTACATCGTAGTCTATATTGCGCCGCTCAGCAATCTGTCCCCATAACTCCACGGCTAATCCGCCCAATTCCCCTTTTTCGGATGCAATCACATAAGGAATTTTTGGCTCAAAACCTACCTTGATTTTAATTTTCGGAACCGGAGCCACCGGCAAAATGACGGGTGGTGGTGGCGGTAGCGGTGGTACTATTTTTTTTTCAACTTTTACCACAGCATGAAGCGTGCAAATGAGAAAAAATGAAATCAGGAAGAATAATAAAAAGCCCCCTGAATTTAATCTATGACTTTTAAAGGGCATTTTAAAAGGCCTTATTCTGTCCCCAAACAAGTTTTGTCGGCGGCTGATTCAAATGAGTCCAATCCCACTGCATATAAAGAACACGTCCATCCGTACACCACCACATAACGATGCCATTACCCGACATAGGATCACAATAACCTTCCCCGAGCTGGACAATAATCCGGAGAACCGTTGATTGGGGAGTAATTCCTTTGAATTGGTCGGGAGCCAATGCGGGCCTGACTGTCGTAGCATCCAGTTGTCCCATCGCACCAGTTCCTACCGATTTCACAAATTCTCGTGGATCATTAATCTGGACACCATTAACAAAAGCGATCCCGTTATTGCCATCATTGGCCAAGTCACGGAGGACAGAGGGGGGTGCGATGGCTGCGATCCCGTCCGAATTGGTCGTGGGAATCGCAGTATCCGCGGCACTTCCTGAGGTCGATGTGGAAGGTTTATCCACATTCATGGCAGTACGACTCGACTCACATCCCGCTAATAATCCGGCAGTGAGTAACAAAAGACTGAACCGTGTCAAAGGTGATAATCTGGGCATTGGTTATTGATAGGGATTCAATAGATAAAAATCAAGCCCCTTTCAACAACATGATTTGATATTAAGACCATTCGACTATTTTAATTTTTCATGCTTTTTACACTCAAATACCAGTGCCCCCGCCTTACAATCGATGGTCACAGTGGAACTCTCCGTGACTTCCCCCGTGAGCAATTTGCGCGACAAGGAAGTCTCGACTTCTTTTTGTAAATAACGTTTTAGCGGGCGAGCCCCGTAAACCGGATCATATCCCCCGCGAGCGACGAGTTCCTTTGCTGCATCCGTGAGCACCAAGGAAATCTTTTTATCGGCTAAGCGGGCACGAATACCTTCGAGCTGGATTTCCACAATTGCTTTAATATCATCAAGTGTCAGGGGCTTAAAGAGGACTATCTCATCGACACGATTAAGGAATTCCGGACGGAAATGACTGCGTAACTCATGCATCACCTTTTTCCGGACGGATTCATCGATTTCCCCTGTCTCACTGGAGTTCTCCAGAAGGATCGGGCTGCCGATATTTGAGGTCATGATAATAATCGTATTTTTAAAATCTACCACCCTACCCTGACTATCCGTTAAGCGACCATCATCGAGGATCTGGAGGAAAATATTAAAGACATCATGATGAGCTTTCTCGATCTCATCAAAGAGCACGACACAATATGGTTTGCGTCGGACGGCTTCGGTAAGCTGGCCACCCTCTTCATATCCGACATATCCGGGGGGAGCCCCGATCAAACGGGCCACGGCATGTTTCTCCATGTATTCACTCATGTCCACACGGACTATATTATCTTCACTGTCAAAAAGGAGCTCGGCCAGCGCCCTGGCCAGTTCAGTTTTCCCCACGCCGGTGGGTCCGAGGAAAATAAAAGAGCCTATCGGGCGTTTGGGATCTTTGAGTCCGGAGCGGGCACGGATCACCGCGTCTGCCACCGCAATCACCGCTTCATTTTGCCCAATGACACGTTCATGTAATATCTCATCGAGTTTCAGGAGTTTTTCCTTCTCGCCTTCGATCAATTTACTCACAGGGATCCCCGTCCATCGAGCCACGACCTCGGCGATTTCTTCTGCCGTGACTTCTTCTTGGAGCAATTTGCCTCCCTTTTGTTTCTGGTGGGTTTGATCTTCGTAATCTTTGATTTTGGTTTCGATATCAGGCAGTTTCCCGTATTTAAGTTCAGCCGCCTTGTTTAAATCATTATTCCGCTGGGCAATCTCTACTTGGTCTTTGACCCGGTCACGTTCTTCCACGAGTTGGCGGATTTTATCCACAGACTCTTTTTCACTTTGCCATTGGGCTTTCAAGCTGTCGCGTTGTGACTTCAGGTTGGCGAGTTCCTTCTCCAGCTCCCTCAGGCGTTCCTTGGAAGATGTGTCCTTCTCACGTTTAAGGGCTTCCCTCTCTATGCCCATTTGCATCACCCGGCGCTCCAGCGACTCGAGCTCCTCAGGCATACTTTCCATTTCCGTGCGCAGTTTAGCACCTGCTTCATCGACCAAGTCGATGGCTTTGTCCGGCAGGAAACGGTCTGAGATGTAACGGTGGGAAAGGACGGCTGCAGAGACGAGGGCGGCATCTTGGATCCTCACCCCGTGATGCGCCTCATAACGGTTCGATAAACCCCGCAAAATGCTGATGGTATCTTCCACGGTTGGTTCATTGACGATCACCGGTTGGAAACGCCTTTCAAGGGCGGCATCCTTTTCGACATACTTCCGGTATTCGTCTAAGGTCGTCGCCCCGATACAATGGAGCTCCCCGCGTGCGAGCATGGGTTTAAGCATATTTCCGGCATCCATGGCCCCTTCGGCTTTTCCGGCTCCGACCATGGTGTGGACTTCATCGATAAAAAGAATAATCTTACCTTCCGCTCTGGTCACCTCTTGGAGGACCGCTTTCAGGCGTTCCTCAAATTCACCCCGGTACTTTGCACCCGCGATCAATGACCCCATATCGAGGGCCACGATTTTTTTGTCCTTAAGGCTGTCAGGGACATCCCCGGCAATGATCCGTTGGGCAAGGCCCTCGACAATAGCCGTTTTTCCGACACCGGGTTCACCGATTAAAACGGGGTTATTTTTTGTTCGCCGAGAAAGGACTTGGATGGCACGGCGTATTTCCGTGTCACGCCCGATCACAGGATCAAGTTTTTGGGTGCGTGCCAGTTGGGTTAAGTCACGCCCGTATTTATCTAAGGCTTCATATGTGCCTTCCGGGGTTTGATTTGTCACCCTCTGGTTTCCGCGTACTTCTGCTAAGGCCGCCATAAAACGATCCTTGGTCAGTCCGATATCCTTAAAGATTTTAGAAACCCCGGTAACCGTTGATTCGTCGAACATGGGCATGAGCAAATGCTCGACACTCGTAAAGTCGTCCTTCATTTTTTTGGCCTGGTCCTGAGACTTTGTGAGCAAATTATTCAGGCGCTGGATAATGTATAATCCCTCAGGGGCTGCGGCAGAACCCGAGACACTGGGCAATTTGCTTAGTTCGGCCTCGGTCTTGGTCACAGCCAGTTCGGGGTTCACTCCGGCTTTTTGCAGGAGATGAGGAATGAGTCCGCCCTCCTGTTGGAGTAAAGACAAAAGCAAATGCTCGATATCCACGGCTTGGTGGCCAAAACGCGTGGCGACCTGTTGGGAATCGGCAACAGCCTGTTGTGCTTTTTCTGTAAATTTCTGTAGGTTCATAGGATTAATCTTTTGCAGTCTTTATGCCATTTATCAGGAAAGAGTTGTTCTCCTTAATATTAGGGCTTTGTTTGTTTTTTGAGCAAGGCTGAAAAAAATCATCGGACTAATCCTTTGCAATGAATATCATCCGAGAACTTTTTCGACCCATTCTGTCTCAAATGAAGCATTGCTCAATAGGGGGTAATTTGCTTTAATGAACTTAACCAAGGAAACATATGCCTGTTAAAAAGCCCGTTAAAAAATCTAAACCAGCCGTCAAAAAAGCCGTCAAAAAAGCTGTCACCAAATCACCAGCCAAACCTTCCCATGATGAAGTCTCCAGCAAAGTCATAAGCTTCATCGATCAAGCTGCTGACATCCTGAAATCAGGGGTGAAAAAGACATCTAATCAAACAGAGAGCGCACGCTCAGCGACCCGCGAAAAAGCACTTACATTACTCACCCATGCTTCAAAACATCTGAATAGCGCCCTCGAAGGAGGCACATCTGCCCTCCGCAAAGGAATCCGCAAATTATAAGATTTTAAGCTCACGGTCGACATGAGCGGGTTGAATGGAAAGTGTGGGGGGCAAGTCTGTGTTAAAAGGATTGCTCCTCATTTATTAGCGAAATGAATTACGCCAGCAACCCGGTCATTACCTTTTTTTTAAAAAAATCCATTGGGCAAATTGTCTTGCCCTATTCCAAATATTACTCTCCCCCACTCTCCCTGCGGATTTGATACTAACGGATATTCAGGATCCCTGCGCAAATTGCGCAAGAGATAACTAAAAGCCAAGCGGGTAGCCGGGCAAATTGCAAAGCGGCAAAGGCGGTTACTGCTAGGATCAAAGAACCCGGGGAAGTGACCGAGCCTGTCCATACCGGGTGGATAAATGCTGCTGCCAAAATGCCGACTACTACGGCATTAGCACCCCGTAAAGCCGCTTGTGACAAAGGGCTACTGCGCAAATTGCTCCAGAAAGGTAATACCCCCAAAATAAGCAAAAGACCGGGTAAGAAAACAAACATTAAACACCACAATCCTCCAATCCACCCCGGACCACTCCTCGCCATCACGACGCCAAGATAAGCGGCAAATGAGAATAACGGCCCCGGTAATGCTTGGGCCATGCCGTATCCGGCAAGGAATTCATCATGCGAAAGTAATTCCCGTCCTACTGTTTCCGTTTCCAAGAGCGGCAAAATAACATGACCCCCACCAAAAACAAGCGACCCGACTCGGTAAAAATCCGCCGCACCTTGTGTCCATTGTCCCGGGTAAAAACCGGAAGTGAGAGGCAGCAGAATAAATAATCCTGCAAAAATCATCAGGGAAATGAGTGCGGAACGTTTACTTTCCACCACCGCAAATTGCCCGGCGGATACGGGGGGGATATTTCCATAACCTTTCCTTAAAAAGATCATCCCACAGCATAACCCCGCACCGATCAACACAAGCTGAATCCCAGGCCAAGTCACGATCAATGCGGCAGCCAGCGCGGCACACGCAAAAGCAAATCTTTTCCGATCGGGACAAAGTTTGTAACCCATCGCCCAGACAGCTTGAGCTACCACGGCCACCGCCGCAATTTTGAGTCCATGGATCCAAGGGGCCTGCGGATTAATCATGGCTACACCGTAACCACAGGCGATCATTACCAGCGCAGATGGTAACGTAAACCCGATAAAAGCCGCCACTGCCCCGCCGAATCCACCCCGTAAATAACCAATGGAAAAACCTAACTGACTACTGGCCGGACCGGGGAGGAATTGACACAAGGCGACTAACTCTGCAAAGGCCGCCTCATCCAGCCATTTCTTTTTCCCGACAAACTCCTTTTGGAAATAGCCCAAATGCGCCACCGGACCACCAAAAGAGGTGAACCCGAGTCTCAGGAAGACAAGTAGGATCTCTAATACTGCGGAGGTTTTACTCACGTCATTGGATTACCCCAAAGTCACCATCAGGGAAAGTAGATTTTTTTTTGCCCCGTGAATTTTTTATCCCTCCTGTTTTCGTCGTTCATTCCGGGAAAGTATCCGCACCCCTACTTTACCGTTTTTTAGGGGGTTTTTCACGTTTGACCTCAGGCATAATCATTTGCACGAGGTTATCCATGGCCCGCCATTCTAAGTCAGGAGGGAGCAAGGGGGACGGAAGCTGGAGGTTGGTTTGTTTCCCTGATTTCTGCGGGTATGAGAGGATCACCCGGTCTTTGGCGCGTGTGACCGCGACATACATCAGCCTGCGTTCTTCATTCATCTCGTCATCAGTCGTCACACGCGGATGGGGCATCTGCATCGATCCTGAGCCCATGATAAAAACAGCTGGCCACTCGAGCCCCTTTGAGGAATGGATCGTACTGAGGATCACGCAATCCTCCGGATGGGCCTTATGATCGCTTTTATCCAGTGTGAAAGCATCTAGAAAATCGGCCAAGTCCCCTTTAAATCCTTTCATGGAGTCCACGATACTATCGATTGTTTCCATCCGTTTTTCCCAGTCTTTCGGATAGTTTTTCTTAAAAATGGGTTTAACGGCTTCCTTAAGATAATCACCCTTTTCATTCAGCTTCGAGAGTTTTGCCAAATCGTTAAGCCACCCTTCCATCTCACGAGCTTGTTTCGGCCAGGAAATCACCTCAAAGAGTTGATCCTCCTGTGATGTCGCATCCATTCCCTGCGAAAAACTTTTTGCAGCCGTCTCCCCAAGCCCGGGGAATTGGGTAAGTGCCCGGGTCATGGCGAGTTTATCATTCCGATTGAATGACACTCTCAAGAAACTGATAAAATCCTTTACCTCCGCAGCATCACCGATGGCGAGACCTCCATACTTTTTATAAGCGATCCGGTGCGCCTGTAAATAAGCCTCACACACTGTCAGGTTCACAGAGGAACGCGACAACACAGCCACATCGCAGGGTTTCATCCCCTTTTTAATCACGCAATGGTTGATCCAATTCACAATGCCGTCAGCTTCACTTTGCACCGAGGAATAAATCCGACAATCCACCAGCGCATTGGTCTGGCGCGCGCTGCGCAGCTCGAGGCTGAAATCCTGGCCGGCAACTATCCTGTTAGCCAAATCTAGGATTTTTTGGCCTGAACGGAAATTATCTTCGAGCTTGAGGATTTTGGCATTACCGGATCGTGCAAAATGGGAGATCAATTCCGCAGAGGCCCCCCGGAAACCATAAATACTTTGTTGGACATCGCCGACCACCATCAGGTTCACCGGATGAAGGTTTTTGAGGATGGCATAGTTTAATTCACTATTATCCTGCACCTCATCGACCAAGACGTAGGGGAAACGCCTCCTTAACGATTCACGGTAAACCGTATCGCGGGCGAGACGGTCACGGAGCATGACCAATAAATCATCATAATCAACGGCATGGGCCGTTCTTTTGAGTTGCTGGTAAGTTTTATATACCTGCATCAAAGTCCTGACCTCCGCCTCTCCTACCCATTGTTTCCCTAGTCCTCGCTCGATGGGCGCACAAGTATTATGACAGAAGGAGATGATTTCCGAGATTTTGGCTGGCATAAACAAGGAATCATTTGAAGGGACACCACATTCCTTATAGGCACTGCGCCACAGGGCCACGGCTTCAGAATCGTCAATAATCGAAAATGAACGGCTGGAAAAACCAAAACCTTTTGGATCCTCCCTCATTAATTGGATCCCCACCGCATGGTAAGTGCCGACCACCATCTTTTCGTCATGATGACCCGGGGTATCCGCAATCAAGCGGTTAACCCTCTTGAGCATTTCATTGGCTGCCTTCCGCGTGAAGGTAATCATCAGGATTTGTGAGCGACTCACCCCTCCCCTGATCAGGGATGAAACATAATGAACCGTGGTAGCCGTCTTACCGGTTCCCGCTCCGGCCATCACAATGATACGCGGGGAGCGCTCCTTGATTACAGCCATTTGAGATGGATTCAAATTTAGTCGGGACATAAAGGGCTGAAACCTTTAGCAGAGAGCCTAAGGGAATGCCAAGCCCATCTTTTATGAATTCAACACCGGATTAATCTTAATAAACCTTTTTTACAGGTCCCTTTTTGAGTGTTTTGATGTATGGGGTACCTGGAGGGAGTTGACCATTTTGAAAGTCCTGATCATAGACCCATTGCCTGCGGGGTTGACCGGCAGGTGTAAAGTCAGGTGACGTTTTACCCTCGACAGATTCAAAGACAGAAGAGAATGCCCCTTTGATGGATAGTGATATACCAGTCCAGTTTTCCAGATATTTTACAGCACTCTCAAATCCTTCGACTTTACCTGCGACCGGAGTGGAGTAACCCGTTAATAATGCAGCATTTACCGTTGTAGGCACTGCCTTGCGTAAACTCATGTCTTTTTGTGTCTTGTTTAGTGTGGTCCAGTTACCAGACAGGACCGTGACACTATCAGCGATTAATGCCGCTGGTTTTTTTGTGTATCCTGAGGCAACAGTCGTGACAGTACTATCAGCAGATAAATCCTTAAGATTCGATGGAATATTACTTCCGCTACCCCCACTATTATAGTCCCCTACCACATAAAGGTTATTTGGACTAACAACACTTAAACCGCCTTCGGGCAAAGTCTGACCGTTCATTAAGATCACTCCCCCAGGTTTCAGATCGGAGGAACCTTTGTATCCGACATAGATGATGCCGTTCCATAATTCTTTACCTACTAATTTAGTGTTCGATGTGTAGCTTTTATTATTAATGCCGAGGGCTTTGGTTTGTGCCGTACTTGTAAATCTTGTTTGATCTGAAAGGCTCTTCGGTATCAGGGCTACTCCTCTTGAGTCTGTCAGAGTGGACAGATCAGCTTTTACCATTGAGACAGGGGCATTTATCCGTTCATCTGTGAATGCCCCATCGATCTTAAATGTATTAGTCATGTATTGGTAAATAGCCCCATCTGTGGGCAAAATTTCCGTTCCATCTTTTGTATAATACTGTACTGTATTATCCGTTTGGTTCACTATGACTTTTAACCCCGCTTTATGATAGAAGCGTTCATCCGCCAATTCATCGGTAAAGACTTCATTATTTTGTATATTCACGGGCATTTCAATCAATTCACGGGCACTGTCGTTATTTGGATTACGATCCGAAGCATCAATATGCTCTGAACCTGAAATCTTTTCACCACTGGTGAGATAAGGCTTTTGTGTAAAGACATTTGTGCTGGTTGACGGATGGTTATTCGTTCCCATCCGTGGATTATAATCATTATGAATCCCATTAACCGCCGAAACATAACCATCAAAAGTAATCGGGGAACCATCAGTCGTCCCATAATAGATTGATCCATTTGAATGGATCCGACCGGAGACATTCATCCCCCCCGATGGATGGATTTCCATATCAGATTCATAGAGTGCCCCAAAATAAAATATCGGTCTGATGGAGTATTTCAGAGGTTGCTCTAGCTGGACTTGCATTTTAGACAAAAAGTTCTCATTGGCGGTATAAGCAGCCGAAAGGAAATAATAGTCCCTCACGTAGGGGTCGGGATTAGAATCCACCGGAGTATTCACGGGATTTCCATCAGCATCCGTTGGCACCACGGCATTGACACTAAATTGATAATTTTTACCTAAGTTTAAAACAAATGTGGGAAGTGTTTTTGTGTTGATCTCAGTAGTCAACACATTAACTGTCACTTCTTTTTCAATTTCCTGCTTCGATGCAATGATCGTTTTTAAATCTGAATAATTTTTTTCAAGGGCGGATTGTGCCACATAATAAATTTTAATACTTTCCTGATTCCTCTGTGACATACTGCGGTAATGATTGGTAGAAACCAAGCTTACAGCTAATATGGTGGACATAATCGTGATCAAAATCACAACCATCAGCAAAACTCCCCCTTGATCAATACGTTGAGATGTCCTCATTATATCCCCCCCCCTGAGGGCATGAACTCGCTGGAAAAGAGCGGATCCTCATCATATTTTACCTGCGCTTCGACCCGGAATTTTTTCTGTCCTGATAATGTTGATATCGCTATTTCCAGACTAACGAGTACTTCCGCACCATTGAATTGGATCCTGGATTGTGTTTGATTTAATTTCCTGCAGAGTAATTGATAATTTCCCGAATCGGCATTCTCATAAAACCTGATTTCGTCCCCGGAAAACTCCAATACTGAATAATGACCAACCCTGATCTTTGTCCCCATCCAGACTTTCTGGGGGAGTGGCTCATCGAAGATAATTGTCCTTACTGCTGCATTGGGATTATTAACACTCTTTACTTTCCTCGTAATGACCGGTCGCGTATCAAAGCGTACGATATCACCCACATTAATCACCAAATTTGTAGTCACGCCCGTGACAATTAATTGACTGGTATCTGTCACAGGTTGCAGAATCTGTTTTACATTAATTGTCTTCTGGTTCGGGCGCATGCCCTTTTTCTTAAAGTTATCGACCTGTACCATCTTTGTTCCGGAATTTGCAGTATTGGAAATGCGGGCATCAAATGAGGGAATGAATATCTGGATTTTTTTCTGCCCGCCTGCACTGATGATTTCCTCAGGAGGCAATGGCGAAACCTTTAATAAAGACACAATCTTGTCGATAGATGACTGAAGTTGGTAATTCACTTCAGACTCCCGCTGTGTTTGGAGGCCTCCCCTGATCACAGTCATCCCGACAGTTAAAATCAAAATCGATGCAATGGAAGCAATCGCAATGGACACAGTCATCTCAGGCAAGCTGAATGCCCTGTGATTATACTGACTGTGGTGTGTAGGGTATCGACTCATCGGTCATCCGCCCTGGCTACCGCCAAGCTATTGGTCATGTAGCGTCCATGATAAAACCAATATGTATGTATGTCCGCCTCACGATAGGCTCCTAAATCTTTTACATTGACCACAGTCTCAAAGGCCACAGCTGCTGCAATATTCGTCATCCATTCACCGCCTGTCTGACGTGTACGGAATGTTTTGGAGCCCGTCACATTTGATTGGCCTTGGAACTCAGGATCACTGGTTTTTACCATCAGGCTAAAATCATAATTTGTATAAACCGTCGTGACGACCCGCTCATAGTTCGTACTCAGAACCGTCTCTGCGATATTCCGGTTAATCCGGTTTGCCTGGCTATTAAATATAGAGAGGGAAGAATAGACTTGGCTCATTAGAAGAGCCGTTAATGCACTGGCACAAAATACGGTCACGAGGCAAACGGCTAATACTACCTCGACCAGAGAAATCCCCTCAACAGAATGATCACATTCTGTTTGATGATTGATTCCATGGTGCCTGTTGATCATAATACTTTTATAAACGGGGGTCTATACCCTTTTAAACATAACATAAAAGAATATTAATCACGAGAAATATTCTTATTTATAGCCGGATAATATCATCAGGAAAAACCTTATTGTTTTTATTGCTGTAATTTATCGAATATCGTCTATTCTCATTCAAGGATGACGCTCAAGTCCTTAATGCACACACCTTCTAAAAAACTTCTCATGTTTTTTTTCGTCTTAGGAATCATGTGTATGTCCCTCCCCATTTGGATATACGCATTATTTGAGCAAAAGATTTCACTTCCCTTTCACATCATACCCCTTGCAGATACCTTTACCATACTCGAAAGATCAATGGTCATATCCTACTACGGTTTCGGGGCCGGAATACTCCTGGGTGCTTATAGCGGGACACTTCTTTTCCGAGGAATCGCTACTGAAAAGGAACAAAAACGTTCCGCCAAGCAAATCCGTGAAAGTGAAGAAAAATACCGGATGATTTTCTCGACTGAAACTGATGCCATCATTCTTTTTGACAGCAAAGACTTATCTGTTATTGATATCAACCAAGCCGCCTTGGATCTATACGGTTATGTCAGGGATGAAACTCATCGTATCACTCTTCATGATCTTACTGATATACATGGATCATTAAAAGGAGTGTGCCCTGACACAACGCACTTTAAGGGGGAGAAAATCCACCGTACAAAATCAGGGGACCGCATTCCCGTGGATGTTTCGGCAGCCTCATTTAACGCAAATCAAAAGAATTATTTATGCCTGATCGCCCGGGATATCACCCACAGACGGGAACTCGAGGAAAGAATTCTGAATATCAGTAATGAAGAAAGACAAAGGATCGGTCATGACTTGCATGATGGTCTGGGCCAAGAGTTAACAGCAGCTGCATTAACGGCTAAAGTACTGGAAAATAAACTCCGCCGGAAATCCCTACCAGAAGCCGACGACCTTGAAAGTCTTGTCTCATATCTGAATAAATCCATCTCTTCTACACGAGCTATTGCCCGTGGCCTGGCCCCTGTTAGCCTCGAGAAAAACGGTCTCCAAGCAGCATTAAAAGACCTTTTAGTATCCTTGGAGAATCAAACAGGAATTTATCTTTTTTTTTACTGGCCTGATAACCTGGAAATATATGATCGCGCCAATGAAATCCACCTTTACCGGATCATCCAAGAAGCCGTTAATAACTCCCTGAAACACTCCCAATCCAAGGAAATTTGCGTATCCTTCGATATGGAGGAAAATGACGATGTCACACTCAGTATCTCGGATAAAGGCAAGGGAATGAGTCCGGAAAGTCTGACTCACCCGAGTCTCGGGATGAGAACCATTCAATACCGGGCAGCGATTCTCGGAGGACAAATAGAAATTATTTCTAGTAAAGAGGCTGGTACTACTCTCATTTGTCATTTTAATAATACCCATCCTAAAGAAAAATTATGAATAAGATAATGATTATTGATGACCATCCCATTTTCAGGAATGGGTTAAAACTCCTCATTGAGAGTGAGGGCGATTTCCAAGTTGTCGCCCAGACAGATAACACAACCGAGGCCGTCTCCCTTTACCAGGAACATAAACCTGATATCTCTATTGTCGATGTCACCCTCAAGGACTCCTCAGGCCTAGACCTGGTAAAATCTCTCCGTGAATACGACCCTGAAGCCCGCATCCTGGTCCTTTCCATGCATTCGGAAGACTTTTATGCAGAACGCGCCCTGAAGGCTGGGGCGAAAGGTTATATCATGAAGGAACAGGCAAGCGTAGATATCGTTAATGCCCTCAGGGCGATCTCCATAAACCAGATTTACCTGAGCCAGAAAATGATGAACCGCCTCTTCTCCAGGACCTATGGGAAAAAACAAGATATTTCATTGAGTCCGATAGACTCCCTGACCGACCGTGAGCTCGAAGTCCTCCAAATGATCAGCGAAGGCAAAAGCGTCAAGGAAATCGCCTTTAACCTCTCCTTGAGCCACAAGACAATCGAAACCCACCGTTCGCATATCATGCACAAGATGGGTATTGCAAATTCTAATGAATTACTCCAGTTCGCTATCCATTGGAAAATCAGCAACCAAGAGAAAAACTAATAATTCTCTTCCCATTTTGTCAGTTTGTATTTGGCAGGAGTACTCAGTGCATTCGGGTCACCAAAGAGGGATTCATCGATAGCTACAAAGTTCCCCCCATTGAGCGTGAGCTTATAGGCCACTGCCGAACCATAAAAATCAGTTGTTCCACTGATCGTCATGTCAGCTGAGGGCGCATAAACCACCCCAAAAAATTTGGGGCCACCAGCGATATTCACACTGGTACAGCTCGGTAATCCGTAAAATAGTGCATTTTTTGGCCTTCCATTGTTATTCACTAAGCCATTCCCCCCCAGACTCATTTCATCTGCAGCATAGAATTCCGCCACAAGATTATTATAATTTGTACCACCCACAACGATTGTGTTTGTCGTGAAGGATGTAAATGTCTTGCCTTTGACTTTAAATGAATTTGTTGTGTACGTTGTCGTGACAGAATTCGTCACAATGGTGTAAGAAGGATTTATTTCAATATCGTCACCGCCACTGATCTTGATTCCCTTGGTTAAGTGTATCATGACCACTCCAGAGCCGGTAATAATCAGATTTGAAAGCTGGCTCGCGCTCATAACATAATAATTTGTTCCTCCAGTGGCTCCAACGGTGGCACCATCTGCAATCAATGTTTGAAAGCTCGCAAACCCTGCGGGTAACGAAACATCCGGTACGGTCGTGACCAAGGTATCAGTGACGCTATTGTCACGTCCTCCACCATCAACCATTGTGAAATTTGCATTAGTCCCGACTGTCCCACCAGGGCCAGTCTGGATCGATCCATAAATCGTCAAGTTCCCCGCGGTGACAGCATTCGTAACAGAGGCCAAGCTCCCCATATCGCCCCAGAAACGATATGCGCCGGTATTTCCATTCGCTAATACGCCGCTACCTGAATTATAGGATGTCAGTACCCCTGATCCCCCGTTCTGAACCACTCCTATCTTTCCAAATAATCCCACCAGACTGACGACCGGGGAGACATCAGGCTCCACATATAGCTTTACCTTACGGGAGACCTCACTCTGTCCCAGCTTGGGAGCGGCATTGACATATCCCGTCGATTCAATGGTGTATGTACCCGTATAAGGGGCGGCCGTCTTTGGAGTGGTGACGACGACGCTATAGAGGGATGCCCCCTCATTTCCTGCGAAGAGTGAACTCATCGCTGTGGAGTTCAGCGTCCATACAGTCCCTGTACCCGTCACGGTTTTTGTCCAGTTCGATGCACTTGTCCCACTGAAAGGATCAGTATTTGTCGTTGCCAACATCGTGACCCTGTTGATTTCACTCCAAGCATAATCAGCTCCAGCCTCGGCGGTGTACATTGCTTGGGTAAAAGGTACAAATCGGTAACCCGACAACATGGTTTGTGAAGTAATCTGGAGGATACTCGCCGCAAGCACGGTCAATACAAAAACCATGCTGAGTACCACCAAGATTGTTGATCCATTATTTGAATTTTTATTTTTCATAATATTGACTCCCATTAATTATTACCATGCATCTTTGTTGCGCATTTTACTTCTCACTTGTATTCTGTCGGTTGAAACGGTTTTCAGCACTTGGTTGGAAATTAACAGGTAGGTCCTGACCTCGGCCGTATCTGCACTTAATGACGTCATCGCCGATTGGCCCGGACTCTTGAAGAAGGAGAACTGTAGATCCGTGGGATAACGGGTGATTTGTTTTGTATATACACGTGCGGTAGATAGGTTTGTATAGGAATCACGGTAAATAACACCGACGGGCGAAGAATATCCCGTCACAGTCACATTCGTTGTCCTGTAAATCACATATTCAGCAGCACGCGTACCATCACTTGATGGTTCGATGTAAAGACCCAGAAAGTTTGTATAAAAAGTACTGCTTGCTGATGATGGATATACAAACCCGCCGATATTGGTAATCGCAGTAGCTTTCCTTACATCCCTATCCACCAATGCAATCGTTTTCCTTGCATCGTCATGAATCCCCATATATCCCATCTGCAAATAATACACCTTATAGAAATTTGCGTAGGTAAGGGTAGCCATGGCGATAAAAGCGGCACTCACTGCCATGGATATCATGATCTCTATCAGGGTAAACCCTTTTACGGAATATCCTTTTCCTTTATTTTCTCTCTTATGTCTAAAAATACTCATACGTTTATTGAGCTGTTAATTGATTTAAAAAATCCACGTCATTTGACTTTAGACCGAGGTAATGGGCTGATAATCCCCCTTTGGTAATCAAAGTCGTCATGGTATTGCTCAAGTTTTTTCCACTCATATTCTGCCATGCCGTTACTACCGTGACTTTGATGATGTTGTTTGTACCCGCCCCTGCAGGAGTCACCGTCTGGCCACTGGGGTAAAACTGCATGATCAATTCACGGGAAGGACGTTTCCCCTCAGGGGCTGTTAAAAATATATTCATCGGATCTGTGGGATGTAACTCGATATAACTACAAACCTTCGTTGGAGCCGTCTGTGAATTAATCATATTTGAAGAGACGGCAATAGCTTGTCCGGATGATGTATTTGTATAATAAATAATCTGATCCCACGCACGGGTCCTGAGATACTCGATATTGGCAAGGGTAATATCCGTGGCCCGAGCTGTCTGACGGGAACTATCCAGCATCAACATGGCACGGCTTGAAACTGTGTAAAGGCCTGCAAATGCTACCATGAAGATGATCAATGAAATGAGCACTTCAACCAACGTAAACCCATCCACGCTATATATTCCACTATCCTGTGCCCGGTACGATTTCATGTAAATAAAATACTTGCTATCTGAAGAATTTAAAATCAGAGCGGGTATGATTTAATCTCGGGTCTGAGCCCGAATGGCACTCAGGGAAAACCTGATATCGAGACAAGTCTGAAAGTTTGAAACAGTTTGATGTGGTTAGATTTAGTCGGATATACCCCTCTGATCAACAATTTACGGTATTCCCGACTTTTAGCATCAAATATAGTGTTCGGTAGAAGGACTTCAAAGGAGTATTTTTGTTTCACTCTATTTTATCCTTTCATGAATCAGAGTGTTGAATTTTTAAAACTGGAAATACTTCGAGCCATCCGCATCACTTAAAAATACTTTTTTAAGATACCCCTCTACATCCGGAACATTTCACCCATCTTTTTGCCGAGGATCCGTGTGGCGATGAAAAGGCAGAAGCCAAGGATCAACATTCCGACGACACCCATGGCACTGGCAATCGCCGGGGCCTCGACATTGATCCGGCCCATGAGCGTGTAAATGGCTTTGGTGATCGGATAAGAATCCCCCGTCATGGCCAGGATCAGGCTGTCACCGACCTCCAGCATGGCAAATGAAAAGGTCAGGATCGTGCCGGCAATCAAATTTGCAAAGACCAGAGGAATCGTGATTTTACGCAAGGTAGTGATCACTCCAGCCCCGAGATTTTGAGAGGCTTCTTCGAGGGTGACACTAGTTTGCTGGAATCCCGCCACGGCCGAACGGACGATAAAAGGCAACCGTCGGATGGAGTAGGCCACGACCAGCAGCAGGAGCGGGTTATCCCGGGGGTTCAGCCAGGCGATCTTGACATTAAAGCTCATGACATAACCAAACGCCAGCACCAGCCCCGGCAGGGCGAGCGGCAACATCGCCAAGGCATCCAGCCAGTCACGCCCCGCAAATTGTTTACGTGTCACCAGCCACGCGATCGTCACCCCGAGGATTAAATCCACAAAGGCGCTTAATGCCGAGTAAAGAAGGCTGTTTTTGATACTCCCCACGGTCAAGGGCATGGTAAAGATATCCCGATAATGTTGCCCAGTCCATTCAGATGGCAAAATGGTAAAAAACCATTTATCCGAAAGGGAAAAAACCACCACGATCAAGTGCGGCATGATCGAAATGACGATGATCCCGGTAATGAATGCGTATAATCCAAAGGCTTTGACCCCACTCACCCGGCTTTCCGTGAAATGCACATGGCCCTTGGCCAAGGTGGCATTCCCCTGACCACCAAAAAGTTTTTTCGAAACAACAAAAAGGCAGGATGTCAGGATCAGCACAAAGACGATCAAGGCATAACCTGAGGGATCCACCGCCGCATCCGATATTTTATCAAATATCTGCACGGGGATCATCTGGCGGTAATTAAAAATCAGGGGGGTGCCGAGGTCTGTGAATGCTGAGATAAAAACGATTGTCGCCCCGGCAAAAATCCCGGGCATCACCAGCGGCATCGTGATTTTCAGAAAAACCGTTTTTGCATCCGACCCCAGGTTTTCAGCGGCCTCACGCAAAGACGGGTCAAGATTAGCCATGACCGCAGCGACGTTCAGGTAAAGGATCGGGTACAGATGGAGCACCTGCATGATGACGACTCCCCAGAACCCGCTACCGCCAAGCCAGTCGATAGAATGGGTCAGAGGGACAAGCCCGGCCTCGTCCAAGAGCAAATTAAGCGAGCCAAACCGCGAGAAAACTTGTTTTAACCCGATGGCCCCGACGAATGGCGGGAGGATCAAGGGCACAAGCAGGAACATGCTATAAATGGATTTCCCCGGGAAATCATACCGGGTAAAAATGTGTGCGAGGGGTAGAGCGATCAGGATCGTCAGGCCTGTCACTGCGAGGGAGACTTTAAAGGTATTAATGATACAACCAATCTGGTACGGGCTAGAAAATAACCCGGTAAAATAACGGATCGTGAAATTCCCCTCCATCCAAAAGGCTTCCTTAAAAACATAAAACAAGGGATAAATCAGAAAAACCGCCAGGAATGATACAATGATAAACAGGATTGTTCCGCTCCCTATAGTCAGGTTCCCGGTGAGACGTTTCATGGTTTCCTTTCGACAAGGATCGTGTCTTCGCCCATGGCATAAAGCGGGACAAATGCTCCAGGTTTTGGTGCATTTGCTATTTCCGGGGATTTCATTTTCCAAGTGGCTCCTGACTTGAGGCGTACACGGATTTCCTCATAACCACCAAGGAAATTTGAATCAATGACTTCTGCATGCAAACAATTTGCGGCTTTACGCGTGAGGCTCAGGTTCTCTGGCCTGATTCCCAGCCAGACTTGCCTTTGGGCCGGGCAATGGGCCGCGGTATTTGCTTCAAATATCCCTTCCGCCGTTTCCACGCGCGCGACCCCACCGACGGGTTCATCGCGGATCACCCCCTCCAGCCAGTTGATTTCACCCATGAACTCCGCGACAAATTTATGTTTCGGGCTACGGTAAATCACACGGGGATGATCGACTTGGAGGAGTACCCCACCCTCCATCACCCCGATCCTGTCAGCCAGACTGATGGCTTCCTCCTGGTCATGGGTGACGTACAAGGCGGTCTTGGCTGTCTCACGCAAAATGCGCCGGATTTCCCCACGCAGCTCCACCCGCAAAAGGGCATCAAGATTCGAGAGGGGTTCATCCAGCAGGAGGATGTCCGGGTCGATGACGACAGACCGGGCGAGTGCGACGCGTTGTTGTTGTCCACCCGAGAGTTGGTTCGGCATACGCTCAGGAAGGTGATTCATCCTGACCATTTCCAGGGCGATACCGACTTTTTGCCGGATCAGGGCCGGCTTGATTTTGCGCAGCCTGAGACCATAAGCCACATTATCAAAGACACTCATGTGCGGGAATAACGCGTAACTCTGGAAAACCATCGCCGTATTACGCTTGTGTGCCGGGACATCATTGACTTTCCGGTCATTAAAAAGGATTTCGCCGCTGTCGGGATTATCGAAACCTGCCACCATCCGCAGGATAGTCGTTTTTCCGCATCCCGAAGGACCAAGTAGGAAAAAAATCTCCCCTTGCTGGATTGTCAGGTTGACACCTTTCACCACCGGGGTCTGGCCAAATGCTTTATAGACGTTTTCCAAGGTGAGTTTCATTCTTTGAGCAAGCTCCTATATTTTTTTACAGCATCATTCTGCCACTTTTGCAGGAGTTGATTCCGTTTAGCCGGATCTTTCCAGTCTTCCTGCGCGATTTCCCCTACTTCCTCGCTGCTTAAGGGGGGCCGGACAAATTCATCTATGAGTGCCCGCCTTTTTGCCGGGGACAAAGCCGGATCATTGATCCTTTTCCATGTAGGAACGACTTCGGAGTGCAGGTCGATAATCGTCGCCCCGATGAGGCCTTGCACCACGTCCCGGCGGCTGGTCGCCAGCTTGGAGTTATACCGCAGTTGTGTCGGGGCGGTGAATGGATTAATGAACCCGGTATTTTTCGGGTATAAATGGTATAATCCGGGCAAAATGCTCATGCGGGGAATGTCGAATTTGACAGGGCCTCCGGGAGAACCTTTCGGCAGCACCCACAAGCTTTGCGCCGTGGAGGAAAGCATGAAATCGACAAAACGCCGGGCGACTTTTTGATCCGGGGCCCCTTTGAGGATCGCCATGGCATCGGGATTAATAATGGTGAGTCCCACAGGATAGATAAACCCGATATTCTCAGGCCCGGCGGAACTGACCTGATTGAGGCCGTAAACGTCGATGGCGAGGCAATACGCCGCATCTCCAAAGGTCACTTCCTTGGCCGCCATACTGGCATTCTTATTAAAAGCCCGGATATTCCCCGCCATCCGGATGATTGTACTCCAGCCTTTATCCCAACCGTAGGCCTGTAAGATAATCTCATAAAGGGAAGCGGCACTCCCGCTGGCCCGGGGATCCCCGGATGCCACCCACGAAAAGAGGGCCGGATCAGTCAGGTCCTCCCAAGTTTTTACATCGGGGAGTTTCATTATTTTGACCACCCTCTTATTCGATAAAATGCCAAACCCCGAGATGGCCGTGCCAAACCATTGGTAATCGGGGTCGTAAACCGGCAGACCGTTGATTTCCTTAGGAATCGGCCCGATGACATTTTCAGGGGGCTGATACGATTCCAGAAAACCAGAATCCTTCAGCCGGAAATAAGGATCCACCCCACCCCCGAAAAAAATATCGATCCCGATCCCTGCCGGAGTTTGTTGGTATTCTGACTGGACGAATTTCAGCATGTCACTGCTCCCGCCCACATCACGCCAATCCACCACCACATCTTCCCTAAAGTTTTCCCGGTACCACCTCTGGAATGCCCGTTCAGTCTCCGTGCGGTATCCCTCCCAGTGCGAAGTCAGGATGATGAGTTTATCCGCAGCAAAAAGGGGCACCACAGCCTGGGAGGCCGTGATGAGAAGAAGCAAAATGGTCCTGTGTATTTTCATGAATCCGCCATTTAAATATCCCCGGATGGTAAAGGCATTCCCCGGGGATAAACAAGCGACGATTTCGGGATTCATCCCTCCAAACCAATGACCCCCTTGAATATCCTCTTTTCTTAAACGCCCCCCATTTCCCCTTCTTGTCAGGGGAGACGGCTTTTGATAGTGTTCGGAGCTTATGGGTAAGAGTATCAAAAGACAAAAGTGGGTTATCAAGCTCGGGACAGGGATTTTAACGAATGCCAAACAACAACATGATCTCCCTCAGATAAAAAATCTGGTGGGGCAATTTGCCCGGCTAGCACAAAAATATCAGATCGACCCGATCATCGTCTCTTCCAGCGCAATTTGCGGGGGTATGTCAGTCCTGGGCATGACCAAACGCCCGACAGTCCTTGCGGAGAAACAGGCCTGTGCCGCCATTGGCCAAGTCAAGCTGATGTCGATTTACCAAAATGCATTTAAATCCCACGGGCTCCATGTCGCCCAAGTCCTGCTGACCCATCCGGATATTGATAGCCGTACCCGTTACAACAATGCCCAAAATACGCTCCTGAGTCTTTCCCACCATAAAATCATCCCGATCATTAATGAAAATGACACGGTCGCCGTCGAGGAGATTAAATTTGGCGATAATGACCGGCTCTCCGCCAATGTCGCGGAAATGGTTAAAGCCGATCTCTTGATTATCCTGACCTCCGCTGACGGATTACTCACCAGCCTCGAAAAAACGGGCATCCTGATTAATGTCGTCGAGAAAATCACCCCGGAGATCCGTTCCCTCGCCTGCGGCACCCAGAGTGAGACCAGCGTCGGGGGGATGATTTCAAAAATTGACGCCGCGCAATTTGCAGTGGACAATGGAGTACAGGTCGTTATCGCCAACGGGCGCAAACGCGGAATCCTCGAGCAATTAGCACAGGGTAAACCCACCGGCACAAAATTCCTGACAAATAAATAACCATGGACATCAAAGAAACCATTCTCGAAATCGGGCGCAAAGCCCGCCAGGCCTCCCGTGCCATGGCTAAACTGGATACTCAATCCAAAAACGCCTGTCTATCTGCCATGGCCGATACCTTAGAGAAATATTCATCCCTGATTATCGCCGCTAATGCGATCGATATGAAGGAAGCGGAAACCTCCGGCCTGTCCGCGGCCATGCTCGACCGCCTGATGCTCGATGAGAAACGTGTCAATGATATGGCCAATGCCATTCGTACCCTGGTCATCCTCGACGATCCCGCCGGGCGTGTGCTCTCGAGCAAGACACGTCCAAATGGCCTAGTCATCCAAAAAGTCAGTGTCCCTATCGGTGTCGTCGGGATCATTTATGAGTCACGCCCAAATGTCACTTCGGACGCAGCCACCCTTTGTATCAAAGCCGGAAACGCCTGCATCCTACGCGGGGGCAAGGAAGCGCTAAATTCTAACCTCGCCATTGCCAAAGCCCTCATGGAAGGCGGAAAAGCCGCGGGCCTACCCGAAAACGCCATGCAAGTCATTCCGATCACCGACCGCGAGGCCATCAAACACCTTGTCCAAATGGATCAATACCTCGATGTCATCGTCCCTCGTGGCGGCCATCAACTCATCGAAATGATCTTGGACAATTCCCGTGTGCCGATCATCAAACACGCCCACGGTGTCTGCCATATTTACGTCGATGAATCCGCCGACCTCGAAGAGGCTGTGCAAATCGCGGTGAATGCGAAGTGCCAACGCCCCGGGGTCTGTAATGCGATGGAAACCCTGCTTGTCCACAAGAATGTAGCAGCCGCATTCCTCCCGAAAGTCGGGGCTGAATACCTCACGCGTCATGTCGAGATGCGCGGCGACGAGGCCACCCGTGCTTTGATTCCTACAGCAATAACCGCCACCCGGGAGGACTGGAGTACTGAATACCTGGATTACATCCTCTCGATCCGTGTTGTCGATGACCTCGACAGTGCCATTGACCACATTGCCGAATACGGTTCGGGCCACTCCGATGCTATCCTGACAAATGACACTGCCCATGCGGAACGATTCCTCAATGAAGTGAACTCTGCCGCTGTATATTTGAATGCCTCCACCCGTTTTACCGACGGCGGGGAATTTGGGCTCGGTGCCGAAATCGGTATCAGCACGGATAAACTCCACGCCCGAGGCCCGATGGGTTTAGAGGAACTCAACACCTACAAATACGTCATCCGCGGCAACGGCCAGATCAGGTAAGTGTCTTTTTTTTCCTACCAAGATATGACGCGTAACCTTTGGACATATCCAAAGTGTTTATCCTTGGTTAATAAGGGCATGTCGAACTGACGCGAGAGAGCTGCAATCCAAATGTCATTTTCGGGAATTGGCGTTCCCGCACTTTTGAGTTCAAGCCTGATTTCTGCATAAAAAATACTCGTCTGCCCTGATACATCGATCACCCCAAAAAACCCGGTAACCTGCTTTAACCAGCTCAACCTCGCTTCTTTTTCCCGTGAATCCAGCACCCCATAACGGTATTCTCCTAAAACAATGACGGGTAAATAAAACCCTTTTGAAAATTTAATCACCTCTTTGAGGGAGGCTGACCCGTCAGCATAATCTGATAATGCATTTGTATCAAAAATCATTTCCACTCCTGTGGATCAATCAGGGAAAACTCCGCATCGATTTTCTTCTGGATTACCTTCGTTTCATTCCTCATTTGATTTGTTGAACTGAATGCTCCAAACCCTATCAAAAAAAGATCATCGTCACCTCTCGCCACATCCACAGCTAACTTTGCTTTTAACGCGTCCGTAATAAAATCCTTGAGACTCATACCCTTGGATGCAGAAACCGATTTTATTTTTCGGAAAAGGGTGTCAGGCATTTCAATTGTCGTTTTCATGATCACCCATATTCCCATATTTATGGGTATTGGTCAATTACCTATTGTCGTTTCACCCCCGCTCCTCCTTTTTTCCCCTTTAAATCCTGCACTCGTACCCGCCCAATCTCCCAAGGCGTGATTTTCTTCGAAAAAATGGAGTTGAATAGGCAAGGCGCATTAACTAGTCGTAATTTATGCCATTAATCTTTGAGAAAGACGGCTTCAAGTTTTTCTTTTACAGCAATGAACATCTTACCAAGTAACCGAATGGATGCGTATTATGCCGATGGTTATGTATTCGTCTCAATGGAGACTGGTGTCGAGATCAAATTCCCGGTCGCTAAGAATCCCAGACTCAGGTCTGGCACTGCTGCTTAACTTAAATCATATTGAAGTCTCACCATACGGCCTACACGGGCCAGAGCTTGATGAAAATCTGTCATTCGAAGGCTTGATCATTGGTGATTTTGGTCAATTTACCAAAATTTGAAACCGCTAGAGGGCTAGCAGTTCTCTTGAGTCCTACCACGTGCGACTGATATGAGTCGTTCGACCACCTGCTCTTTTTCGGAGAAGATGATAACGATGATATGGACTCACTTTTAAGAGAAAGGAGGATGAGAGAGTATCCGAGGTTCTTTGCATTCATGGTGGAACAACGCTGGGCACTTTTACCAGACCAAACTCCCCCGATATGACAATTTTTGTCAGGGCAAATTGCTCTACGGTTAACTTTCTTACCTCATTCTACCCGATTTGGCATGGGCGAACACATTCCCTATAAAATCTACGTTAATCTACGTTAATCTGTGGTTAAAACCTTCTGCGTTTGTCTTCCTGAAGACTACATATATCTGTGGATAAAACTCTTTTTTTTCTGACCTTGCCCCCTTCAGACGGCGGGGGGGGGGGAATACAGGCCCCGCAAAAACAGATCAAGACTCCACGATGCTGTCGAATTCCCCATCGGCAAGTTGGGTTCTGACCTTTTGGCCCGGAGCAATTTGTTTGACGGAACGCAGCAATTTGCCGTCAGCATCTTTCACGAGGGCATAACCACGGGAAAGGGCATTCAGAGGACTGAGCAATTTGATTTTTTCTTGGAGGACGGCCCATTTCGATTGGCCGGCGAGCAATTTGCTCCGGGCATGGCGTGGCAGGAGATCTGTGGCCAGTGACAGGCGTGCACGCAATTTGCCGATGCGGGCCGCAGGACTCTGGACTTGTAACCGTTCATGCAAATTGCGCACGTGGTCCAGTCGGTCCCGGACGTCATCCTGCACGCGGGCCTCCAGTGTATTCATATGATCATCGACTTGTTGTTGATAAAGGCCAATGATCCGGGAAGGTTCCCGGAAAACATTATGTTCGCGCAAGGCTTTGACCCGTAGTTTAAAGACTCCCCATAAACTCGCGACCTCACGGTCAAGGCGTGCCCGCAGATGGCCGATACTCACAAATAATTCAGCAGCATTTGGGACGACCATTTCCGCCGCCGCACTAGGAGTCGGGGCGCGCAAGTCCGATACAAAATCGCAGATGGTAAAATCCACCTCATGCCCCACAGCCGAAACAGTAGGAATCGCAGATGCCGCGACAGCCCGGGCCACAATCTCCTCGTTAAAAGCCCAAAGGTCTTCCAGGCTGCCCCCACCCCGGGCGATGATGATGATATCGACATTGCCGAGCCTGTTAAACTCTTCCACCGCCGCCGCTATCTCTTCAGCCGCCCCCACACCTTGGACCTTGACTGGATTCACGATAATATGTTGCCCCGGATAACGACGGCGGGTGACATGAATAAAATCCTGCAAAACCGCGCCCGTCGGCGAGGTCACTAGACCTATGGTCTGGGGAAAAGAAGGGATCGGACGTTTTCTTTCGTGTGCAAAAAACCCTTCGGCCTGGAGTTTACGTTTAAGCTCCTCGAATCTCTGTTGTAATGCTCCAATGCCCGACTCCTCGAGCCTGCGCACAATCAACTGGTATTGACCCCTCACCTCATAAACGCTGAGTTCCCCATGCAAACGTACTTGCATCCCGTCTTTCGGGCGGAAGGAGAGCTTCGATGCTGCGCCGCGGAACATCACCGCAGCAATTTGCGCGGAGGCGTCCTTTAGGGTAAAGTAGAGGTGTCCGGAAGTCTGGGATTTGAAATTTGATATCTCCCCTTCCACCCAGACGTCGCCGAGTTGTTTTTCCAACAAAGCCTTGATCTGGCGTGTAAGCTCGGCCACAGAGAGGGCTTTATTCACGGACATGATCGGAGGGGTTCCTATGGTCAAAGTTGAAAAGTTTTGGCAAATGCGTCGGCGACATCGGATTTTGGTTCTTGGTGTGGGACCGATATCCGTTCAATACACGTGGCTTTCCCGCTTTGATCCTCGATATCAATCAATACCCCATGAAGCTTCAGATCACCGGCGGCCACGGGAAAACGCTGGGGCATATTCGTGACAAACCTTTTAATGACTGGCTCCACCTCGCGCCCGAGGCTTCCATTATGAGGCCCGGTCATCCCGACATCACAGAGGAATGCCGTGCCATTAGGGAAAATCTGCTCGTCGGCGGTCTGTACATGTGTATGGGTGCCCACCACGGCGGAGACCAAACCGTCGAGATAACGGCCCAAGGCAATTTTTTCTGAAGTGGTCTCGGCGTGAATATCAACAAAGATGCATTTAGTCTCCAAGCGCATCTTCATGGCCTCACTCCTGCCGATCACAAAAGGGTTTTCAATGGCCTGTGACATAAAAGTACGCCCTTGTAAATTCATCACCCCGAGGGTTCTTCCCCCTTTTTCGAGGATTGTCACCCCTTTACCATTGACTCCTGCGGGATAATTATGGGGCCGGAGGACATTTTTTTCCGAGTCGAGGAAAGGAATAATATCCCGCTGATCCCAGACATGGTCTCCACTGGTAAAACAATCCACCCCCGCTGCCAACATTTCCTTAAGCTTGGGCATTTCCATACCCCCACCCTTATTGGCACTATTCTCCCCATTGGCCACGACAAAATCAATCGAGTGTTTTTTGATCAAACCCGGCAAAAGAGATTTGACCGTTAAACGCCCGGGCTCCCCGACAATATCACCTATGAATAACAAACGCATATAACGGTGAACCTATCTGAAATCCCTGACAAACCAAAACCATTTTATGAAAAAAACTCGCCTAACGATGTGTATTAACCACAAACTTTACCCAGAATCCGGAATGAGAGGTTCCCAAAAGTCACGATTCCAACAGTCTTTCCTGTTGTGTTACGGACAAAAGCCATCGGTTGGCGGGAACGGCCCAGTTTCTGGAGGACGCTGTCAGCACTCTCGTGTTCCTCCACAAAAAGAGGTCGATGAATGTAATCTTTTAATGATTTATGGTGGCTCCCATAGGGATCGTAAAGGATATCGTAAATCGAGACGATGCCGATAATTTCACCGTCATCCCCCACCACAGGCAGGCGGGAGATATTATGGTGGATCGAACGGTTGACAAATTCTGTCGGGGTAATAAAGGGGTTAGTCGTCACGGTGGATGCGATCGGGATCATTACCTCACTGGCTTTCACATTTTGGAAATCAAACACCCCCCCGATCATCCGTTTTTCCTCAGGGCTGATATCCGAGACCGAGACATTATCCCTTGCCATCAGCCGGATCTCGTCGCGGGCGACAAAAAGGGATCGTTTGGGTTGTTCCTCATGGAAAAAGCGCATGACCAGGCCTGTAAGGATTTTGATCAACCAGACAAACGGATACAAGGCATAGGTAATCCAAAGCATGGGACGCGCGAGCCAGAGACTGCCTTGCAGAGCGTAATCCCGGAAAATACTTTTTGGCAGCATTTTTACGAGGACAATGAATAAACATACGTACAGGCCCAAACTCACGAATATCCACCCCATCTCCATATTCCTCTGGAATATCCACTCGGCAAAGAATAATGCCGCGCCTACCTGCATCAGCGTATTGAGCATAAAAATCACCGAGAGTTGTTTCTCTGGATGCTCGATAATGCCATTTAAAATCAAAGCCGCAGCCTGCTTACGCCGGACACGGTCACGGAGCCGTAAGCGGTCCAAGGACATAATCCCCGTTTCCATCCCCGTACAGAGGAATGTCATTAACCAGCAGAGTCCGCAATAAACAAGAAGATCAAGCCCCATACTCATCCTCCTGATCCGGGGTAGTGCCACTTTCTAACATAGCGCGGAGCACCCGGTTACGGGCGACTTTTAGTGCCGTGATCTTGACTCCATTTTTGTCGAGTACATCACCGACCTTCACATTATTTTCAAAATGCACCTGTAAGAGGCCTCCGACCGTATCGATGCCTTCCTCATCCAAGTCAAAGGAAGTCTCATCCAGAATCTCATCCAGCCGGGCGGTGCCGTCGGCCAAATACCGGCCATCGGCGATTTTTTCAATCAACCACTCCCTACGGTCAAAATCAGGCTCCACACCACCAAATATTTCCTCATGGATATCACCCTCTGTGATCAGTCCGGAGTTACTCCCAAACTCATCCACGACAATAGCCACACGCTGGTGGTGAGTGATGAATTGTTTTAGCAACGAAAGGGCCTTCATCGTTTCAGGAATAAAAATCGGTGGTTCGAGGCAGGAAACCAAATCATGATCACGGTCTGCGAGGAATTTACGCGTATTGAGCATCCCGATGACAGAGTCGGGACTCTCGTCATACACCGGGACACAACGGTGTTTGATTTTACGCAGGGTCAACAGGATTTTCTCTTCCTGGAAATCGTCACTAAACCCGGAAACATCCACCATGGGGGTCATGAGATCCTTGACCATTTTGTCCCCCAGCCTCACGATCCCATGGATCATCAGGCTCTCACTTTCTTTGATGAGCCCCTCGGATTTCCCTTCCTCAATCATCGTCTCAAATTCATTCTGGGAGAGGATCTCCGTGGATTTCTTTTTGTTCGGAATCAAAAAACGGCGCAGGATAAAGGTGATCGTCTCTAATAAACGCCTCACCGGACGGAGAATAACGAGCAAACGCCGCGTGGGCGAAGCGATTCTCCGCGAAATATAGAGGGGTTGCTGTAATGCAATCGTTTTCGGGATGATCTCCATGAATACAATCATCACTATTGATATCAGGATGATTACCCACCACTTGGGTATGTGCGGCCAGATTTCCCTCAAAAGAACCCATCCACAGAGGGTTCCGGAAAAATAAGCGAATGTCGTCCCCATCACGATGATACTGATCAAACGCTGGGGCTTTTCCAATAAAACGACCAAGGGTTGCCCCAAACGCGGGTTTTTCTGGCTTAACTGGGCTATTTGATTTGGCTTTAATGACAATAATGAGGCCTCGACCAATGCCATAAAGACACCGATCGCGACACTGGCCGTTAAACCCACTAAAATCAATAAATGTGATAAATCAAATTGCACTTGTTGCCTCCCTCTATAATAGTAATGGCAGAAGATATGAGTAAAAAAAGCCCAAAAATCGCAAACCTCATAAAAGACTGTAATGGGTTACACGACCCCCATTACACCGGTTTTTTTAAATGTTTCAATCAACAGCTCTATTATGAAGCCCATGATGTCCTTGAAGAACTCTGGCTTCAGCAGAAAAACCATCCGGCCTATCATTACTATAAAGGCTTAATCCAAGCTGCCGGGGGGTTTGTCCATCTTAAACTCCATTTCACACACCCCACCCACCATGTGCATGGTAAAAGGCTCGAACCCGCCGCAAAATTATTTGCGCTGGCCCGGAAAAACCTCCTTCCTTACAGTCCGGTTTACATGGATTTACCGATTGCCCCGTTAATCCGTTTACTGGATGAATACGAGGACAAAGTACGTGCAGGTAATTTCCTCCTAAATCCCTACCATCCCGATTCCGCCCCAGAGATTATCTTTCCCCTAAAACCCATTTAAGAAGTCTCTATCGATAAAGAACTATTTCTTGTTGTTCACCCAGATTTTCACTACATAAATACCCATGTCTTCAGATCAATCTTCATTAGATTCCCGTCTTGAATGGTATGTGAAAGCTCGTTACGGCCTTTTTATCCACTACGGTCTGTATACTCTCCTCCAGCGGGGTGAATGGGTGATGAACCGCGAGCAAATCGCGCCGGAGGAATATTCCAAACTCGCCGGTCAATTCCGTGCAGAAAATTTTAATGCAGAAGAGATTGCCCAACTTGCTGTGGATGCTGGGATGAAATATGTAATTCTCTCAACCATGCACCACGAAGGCTTCAGGCTCTACGATACCAAACTCACGGACTATAATAGTGTCAAATCCCCTTGTGGCCGAGATCTGGTCCGCGAGCTTGTCGATGCCTGCCGTGCGAAGGGACTAAAGATCGGCCTCTACCATAGCTTGAATAACTGGTACGATAAACCCGACTCTGTGGAAGCCCTCGAAGACAAAGCTTCTTATGAGCTTTTTATCGAGCATACTTTTGCCCGCCTGAAAGAACTCGTCACTCTCTTTAACCCCATCGACATTATGTGGTATGATGGTTGGTGGCCTTTTAATGCCGAGGAATGGCAGTCCCAAAAAATGAATGAAATGATCAGCGCAATCCAGCCTCAGATCATTTTTAACGGACGCAACGGTCTCCCCGGCGACATGGGCACCCCCGAGGGCCATGTCAGTGCACCTACCCCATGGCGGCCTTGGGAAGCCTGCATCACTCACAATAACAGCTGGGGCTTTCATGCCGGGGATGAAGACTGGAAGTCACCTCGCGATATTGCAGACATGCTCATTAAATGTGCCTCCCAAAAGGGCAATTTGCTCTTTAACGTCGGCCCGAAACCAGACGGTTCATTGCCCACCCCCACCGTCAAAGCCCTCCGTGAAGTCGGCTCTTGGCTCAAGAACGTGGGTGAAGCCATCTATGACACGGACTTTTTCTCCTATGATCTCATGGAGCAAAATGCACGGCCCGGTTCGGAATTTAACCATCACGGTTCCTTCAGCGCCAAAGGCAACTCGATGTATTTTTTTGTCCGCCGTTGGGTCGCCCACGAGCTCACCCTCTGCGGGGTCTGCGGTAAGATCAAAAATGTCACCCTCTTGAATACCGGCGAAAAACTTTCCTTCATCCAAAACGAAGGTAAAGTCGTTATTACGGGGCTCCCCGCAATAACACCTGACCCGGTTTGCCCCGTGATCAAATACGAGTTTGAGGGTGCTCCCGGCATGTATATGACCGGTGGTATACGCACTCCCCAGGTGAAACATCCTCACTACGATCCTTGCCCTTCGGATATCGCCCATTAATTAGCCACCGAAACAGAGGTTTTTTACTCCGGCAGCGGTGCAGGTGCTCAGGACTTTGGCGATGACTCCGTGCTGGGTCATGGGTGATGGGGTGATCACCACTGTCTGTCCCGGGCCATAACGGGACATGATTTCATTTAATCTGCTGCGAAGTTCACTCATATCCTCCTCCTTATTTTGAAGGGGGAGATTATTCCAAAAGACCACTCCATTTTCATCGATATCTAAGTTAATGGGAAGAGAAACGGTTGTATCTTGAGCAGCGCCGTTTTTTGGGATTCGGGGCAGACTCACTCCCAGTTCCTGTTCCTTTTGTTGGAGATTGGCCGAAGCCATAAAAAAGAGCAGAAGGACAAAAACCACATCCACCATCGGAGCAATTTGCAGCCCCACATCTCCGTCTAAATTTGCACTGCCACCCATAAGACCTCCTTATTTTGGTATTATCTTATCAGACACATGCCTCCCTGTAGATGTTCCCGAATAAATCCATTATTCTCATCACTGCGCAATTATCTTCGCCACCTTCGTGTCTCCGAGGTTCAATCCCCCTGACATTCTCTTTTTTTTAGACTTTCGACTTTCTCCCCCTATCCTAACGGGATTGCATCATATAGTCCAATGGTTACCCCGACACATCGGTAATCCCTCCCCGGACAATCGGAAGATTGTCCCTCCATCTTTTTCTTCGTGGTGCAATTTGCTCCCCAGATGGCCAGCCGGGCCGTTTACCCTACACACTCGTTCGACAGGCTTCTTCCTTTGTGCCTTTCATGATCTTCGTGGTGATTTTCCTCTTCCCATCGGACACGCTCCTTTCCGTGTAGATCGTTTCATCCGGCTTCGCCGGGAGTAGAGCACGAGGAACACTTCTCGATCCCCCCCGCCCGCTCTCGCCTTGATCTTTGGTGCCAGCCTTAACCCGTGGTGCGTAGTCCGCTTGCGATAGCATTAACTGAGAGCAGGAGCTCGGGGAGCATGATCTCAGCCTCATCCTCGATCCCATCAGCGAGCAATTTGCGCCAGGCCTGGAGGAGACCGACTTGCTGGAGATGGAGGACACGGAGGGGTTCCGCCCGCAGCTGGAGTGTCTTCCAGAATCTCGGACGTCGTTCCTCGATGGGTTTACCGAAAATCTTTACGATATATTTTTGTGACCGTAGGTATTCCTCCTCGATCATCGGGAAAATCGATTGGTGAACCTTTGGATCATTGACCAGCCCGGAATAAATCTTCATAAACCCGAGATCAGCACTGGCGAGATTCGTCTCCACATTCACGAGCACATACTTCAGGAAAGCCCAAGACTTTAATGCATCGACCAGCTCAGAAAATGATCCAGGCGAATCTTTTTCCAGTCGCTCCAAGGCCGTCCCGATCCCGTACCAACCCGGGAGATAAAACCTCGCTTGGGTCCAACTAAAAACCCAGGGAATCGCCCGTAAATCCTGTAGTGTCTTTTTACCCGTCCGGCGCGCGGGGCGGGAACCGATCCGGCTGGCCTCCAGAACGTCGATCGGGGTGGCTTCACGGTAGAAATCGATAAAGTCAGGGGCTTCCAAAAGCTCCCGGTATGCCGTCCGGCTGCTATGGGCGATTTGCTCAAAAACCTTCGCCGCAGGGGGGTCTTTGATATCTAGATGATGTTGGGCGGTGGAAACCCCCGTCGTCCCAGCCAAAAGAACCTCTAAATTATAAGTCGCTGTGATGAAATTTGAAAATTTTTGCCCGATTGCCTCGCCTTGTTCGGTCAGGCGCAAATCAAACTGCAAAGTATCATCCGGTAACGCCTCCAAGAAACGGCTGGTCGGGCCTCCCCCACGGCTGATGGTATTTCCTCGTCCATGGAAATACTCGATTCGAAATCCTTTTTCCAGGCCGACACGGCTAATGGCCGCTTGCGCCTGATTCAAGGCCCATTGACTGGAAAGAATCCCGCTATCTTTATTACTATCGCTATAACCCACCATGACCTGTTGGAGCGGATATTTGCTCTGGCTACCGGAGATTTGGCTATGCTGGTATTTAAGAGTCCTCCGTGTCACCGGGTGCTCGAGGAAATCAGTCAGGAGGGATTCACCCAGCTCCAGATCCTTGATTGTCTCCAGAAGGGGTACCACAGGCATGAGGCAACGGAATCCATCCCCATCCCATTTCATCAGGCCACCTTCACGCGCAAGAATATATACCACCAGGAGATCGGATAATTTGCGTGTCATGCTGATAATGAGCGAACCCACCCCTTCTATTCCATAATTCTGGATATGCTGGGCCATCACGCGGTAACAATCCAGCACGGCATCAGCCTCATCCCCCGCCTTCTGACCATTAAAAATAAAGGGGCGTTTGGACTTTAACTCGGAATTTAGGAATTCCAACCGCTCTTCCTCGGGCCAATCAGCAAAATCCTGCCCCTTGAGACCCGCCGCCACCATGAGTTGGCTCAAGGCCTGATCATGAAAATCACTATTCTGCCGGATATCCAGCCTCGCGAGGTAGAACCCAAAGACATCCAAGTGCCTCACGAGCGGCAGCACCTCGGAGACGGCCAGATTTTTAGCGCCCACCTCGATTAATGAGTCAGCCAATACATCCAAATCAGCCTTTATTTCCCGAGGATAACGATAATAACGCGCCCCCTCAACAAGCTCCGTATCATCATGGTGATGGGCATGGAGCAAAGGAATCTTCTCCTTCATCATCAGGGCAAATTGTTTCCAGGGTTCATCCGGGTAAAGCTTGATAATCCTGTCGCCGAGCCCACCAATCTGGTCGTGTAACCGGGAAATCGCCTGCATTAAGGGCAGAGGCCTTTTCTGGACGAGATCCGAAAGGGTTAGACACGAAGCAAATTTGCCTAGGATTCTCTCCAGTACAATAAAAGCATTTAACCTTAAGTCCCGGAGGGTGTCTTGGGTGACTTTTGCTGTTACCAGTGCATGCCCGTCGCGGTCTCCCCCGATCCATGTTCCAAATTTTAATTTCGGATAATTTTCCGGTGATTGAAAAATACGGGCATCAAACCCAGCATCTTTCCAGGCATAAATCAGGCGTTCATCCAAAAGCCCGAGGACATTTGGGAATACCTCGCGCAAATAGTGCATGGCATAACGGCGTTCCGAAGCGACATCGGGTTTCGCCACGAGTATCTCGCCTGTACGCCAGAGGCGTTCGAGCACGATTTTCACGTCCTGTCGGATCGACTCCTGTTCCGCTGGAGTCCACATCCGGTTTTCTCTTTTCACCATCAAAAGGTACAGAGCCCGGTGCTGTTCCAGCACGGTAGAACGTTTAGCTTCCGTGGGATGGGCGGTGAGAACTGGTTCGACAGACGTCTGACGAATCCCTTCAGCAATTTGCGCTTCCGTAAAACCCCGTTTTTTAAGGCGGGCAATATGATTCGCCCATAAGCCGGATTCACTGGCCAAACCGAGCACACTTTCACGCTGTCGCCGGATCTGGGCGGAGGCATTTTCCTCGACCATATTAAGAATCTGGAAAAAGATGGAATAAATCTGTCCCAGCCGTTTCGGCAATCTACCGATTTGATCCGGAGTGTACCGGTTAGGCTTCTGGTCCGGATAAGGAATGTGTTCTGCCAACTCGCTGTCCTCGATTTCGACCATCACTTCTTTGAGACATTGTAGGAGGAAATCCAAATCACGGCTGATTTTATCAAAGCCGCTGGACAGATAATTATTTTCTTCAGGGGTATTTAGCATTAAATAAAAGCCTTCTTAAAGCTCCGCTAAAAAAGCATGCATCCCGCTCTCTGACAAGGGGTTTTTTTGATTTTTTCATCCTTTTCCATGACATAAAGAAGCATTGATTTAATCATCTTAATCTATTAGGGTTAAAAAATGTCTCTCGCAGAAATTTCTAAACCCGAAATACGGAATATTCATAATGTCAGAGTGCGTTCGATCGAAAAGGTCTCCGCACCCGAAACCCTCGCCCGTGAAATCCCTCTGACTGAAAAATGCCTTGCGACAGTCACTGAGGGCCGCGAAACAATCGCCCGGATCATGCATAAGGAAGCCCCCCGGCTGCTGGTTATTATCGGGCCTTGCTCCATCCATGATGTTAAAAGTGCCCTCGAGTATGCCGGACACTTGAGTAAACTCCGCAATCAAGTCGCTCTCAAAGCCGAAATCGTCATGCGCGTTTATTTTGAAAAGCCCCGGACCACCACCGGCTGGAAAGGGCTGATTAATGATCCTGACCTCGATGACTCATGTAATATTGAAAAAGGCCTGCGCACTGCACGCAAATTGCTCAAAGACATTACCGAAATGGGTTTGCCCGTCGCGACAGAATTCCTTGATTCCATCAGCCCGCAATACCTAGGCGATTTTGTCAGCTGGGCGGCTATCGGTGCCCGCACGACTGAAAGCCAGTCCCACCGTGAAATGGCCAGCGGACTATCGATGCCGGTTGGTTATAAAAATAGCACGGATGGCTCCCTACAGGTCGCCCTTGATGCCATGAAAGCCTCCCTCCAACCCCACAGTTTCCTCGGAGTGAATGATCAAGGGCTCATTAGCCTGATCCGCACAAAGGGTAATGAACTCACCCACCCGATCCTGCGCGGGGGCTCACGTGGAGAAAATTACGCACCAGAGCACGTTCAAGAAACAAAAGCCAAACTTAAAAAGCTCGGCCTTCCTGAAGCGATCATGATTGATTGCAGCCACGGGAACTCGAATAAACTGCCTGAACGCCAGGAACTCGTCTGGAAATCCATCCTCGACCAGAGGGCTGCGGGGGAATCCTCCATCATCGGAGCCATGCTCGAGAGCAATTTGCACCACGGAAACCAATCGATCCCGAAAAATCTCAACGACCTGCAATACGGTGTCTCCATCACGGATGCCTGTATCTCTTGGGAAAAGACCGAGGAACTCTTTTCGTCCATGTAATCAATACCCCGCCGAGCTCGATTTCCTCCTCTAAAAGGGATATGGGTCTATCTATCCTATAGTGCACGGAGGCATGTCCCGGGGACACGAAGCCACAGTCTTGGCTTGCGGACTCCCAAATAAATCCGCGTTAATCTGTGCCCATCTGTGGTTGAAAATAAACCGTCTCTTCTCTCTTCGGCTCTTGTTACCCGTGTATTGTCAGCGACTCTTCTTTTTGCGTAGGCTCGGACTTGGGCATTTTGAGGAAGTGGGCGGACAGGACACGTTTGCCATCGGTCTTTTTGACAGTGCAGAGATAAGGGCCTACCTTCACCTGCTCTCCGACACGAGGCAAATGACCTAGCTCCATGGTGATATATCCTCCCAAAGTGGAGACGACCTCGGTTTCCAGCTTGGCCCCGGTTAATTCCTCAAAGTCATGGATGGGAGCCATCCCTTCAATCTCGAACTCATCTTCCGAAGTTTGTTTAATCTGGGGTTCCTCCTGGTCGAATTCATCTTGGATATCCCCGACTAATTCCTCCAAGACATCTTCCAAAGTCACAATACCCACAGTCGCCCCAAATTCATCCACCACCACAAAAAGATGGGTTTTACGTGACTGGAATCGGGATAAGAGTCTCTCCAAGGACATCATCTCGGGCACAAAATCGATCTCCCTCTTGATTAATTCAATATTGGCTTTTTCCGCAAAATCATCCCAGAGGATGATTAACTCTTTAAAAAGAATCAGGCCCTCGATCTGGTCAAAGGTTCCTCTGACCAGAGGTAAACGTGAATGTTGAGCCTGCTTGGCCGCCACTAAATTATCCTCTATCGACTTTTCAAGGTTGAGGAAAGTCACCTTTGAACGCGGGATCATAATGTCACGCACGACACGCTCCTTAAATTCCAGTGCCCGGGTCGCCAAATCTTTACCTAATGAACTCACCTCCTCGGTCTTGCTCGATGCATTCAGGATAATCCTGAGTTCTTCCGCAGAATGCGCCAGCCCCCCCTCGGCAGCGGGTTCGATCCCCACTTTCCTGAGGAAAAAATTTGCGGTACCATTCAGGAAAATAATAAATGGCTTAAAAACAATATAAAACAAGTGAAGGGGATAAGCTACAAAAAGGGTCACTTCCTGTGATTTCTGGAGAGCCAATGACTTCGGGGCGAGTTCACCAAATACAATGTGTAAAAAGGTGATAATCGTAAAGGCGATCGCAAAAGATAAACCGTGAATCAAATGGCCCTCATGGATCGTCAGTGTGAGAAACTGGATACTCTCATCTCCATGTAATCCAAAGTATTCGAATATCGGAGCCAGCTGCGCCGCAATGAGGGGTTCCCCCACCCATCCCAAAGCCAGACTGGTCATCGTGATCCCGAGCTGTGTAGCGGAAAGATACGCATCTAAGTGATGCACCAAATGACGGGCAAAGGCCGCTGTCTTGTTTCCTTTTTTCGTCAGGTCATCTAGCTGCGTGCTCCGGACCTTGACGAGGGCGAACTCAGCAGCCACAAAAAACCCGTTCAAGAGTACAAGAAACAGGATAAAAAAAACTTTAAATGAGAATATGATGAATGCGTCCATACTTACTTTTCAGCGATTAACGGCGATACGATGACAGATTTCCCAGATAATCCAAGTATCTTCACCCCCGTATCAATTCTCCACCAAAAAAATCATTGATAATTTGCGGCCTCGTGAAAAACTTTCTCTTCCCCATTAAAATAAAAGATTAAAGCACCTATTCCCTGATGTCCTTTGAATGCATCCAGCGGCTCCCCCCCCCCTTTGGACATTTTAGTAATCATCAGTCAGAACCATAGTTTAGTCTGGACACATGAACCGCGGAAGATATAAACACCTCTTTTCACAAGGGAATCCACCTCCTACTACGCAGCATCTTTGGCTTCTTTTTTGCGGATAATCGGGAGTTTCTTGCCTTCGACGACAGCCCGATTGATCGTGACTTCGGCCACATCTTCACGGGAAGGTATCTCGTACATCAGGTCAAGCATCATCCGTTCGATTTCAGAACGTAGGGCGCGGGCGCCGGTTCCTTTTTTCAGCGCAATTTGCGCAAGGGCACGGATGGCGTCTTTGGTCAGAGTCAGAGCGACACCTTCCATGGCAAAAAGCTTTGAAAACTGTTTCGTCAGGGCATTTTTCGGTTCGGTCAATATCGAAACTAAATCCTCCTCGGTCAAAGGAGCCAATGCCGCACTGACGGGCAAACGCCCGATGAATTCCGGAATCATTCCAAAGGACATGAGATCTTCAGGCTCTACCTGTAAAAGCAATGCTGAGTCTTGGACTTCGGCAGATACCTCTTTTTTGTCGCCAAACCCGATAGTGGTATTCCCCACACGACGTTTAATAATCTTATCCAACCCCACAAATGCTCCCCCGCAGATAAAAAGAATATTCTCTGTATTCACCTGGATATACTCTTGATGGGGATGTTTACGTCCACCTTGCGGCGGGACATTACAGGTCGTTCCTTCAAGCATCTTCAGCAGAGCCTGCTGGACACCTTCCCCGGAAACATCACGAGTAATCGATGCGCTATCGGATTTGCGCCCGATTTTATCGATTTCATCGATGTAAATAACACCCATCTCGGCCCGTTTCACATCGTAATCAGAGGCTTGGAGCAGACGCAGGATGATATTCTCGACATCTTCCCCGACATACCCCGCCTCGGTTAATGTCGTCGCATCTGCGATACAGAAAGGGACATCGAGGATTTTGGCCATAGTCCGGGCTAGCAAAGTCTTTCCTGAGCCGGTCGGTCCGATTAAAAGAATATTACTTTTCTCGATCTCCACATCCGCATGGGCCGCCCAATCAGTTTCTTCTTGGCCGGGAGTCGTCAGATCCTGCTTATGGACCACTCTTTTATAA
>JAWXBN010000025.1 GCA_034440155.1 Verrucomicrobiota bacterium
CGGAAAGATTCAGGTGGTTGTCGATCCGGACGAGCGGAAGAAAATCGGAAACACGGCAAGCGGGCTCGATCCGGACGAGCGGAAGCTCGGGTCCCTCCAGTTGACGGGCAGATCGGGAGGTTGGCAAGCGGGCCGTTGGCCCGGCACGGGAGGCAAATCGGAAGGTTGGCAAGGGAGAGATCGTGCCTCCAGAGCGAGTTGCGCGGTTAATCGATTGCTTAGCGATTTGAACGAAGACCATCCATGAAATAGGAGATAACTGCGATCAATAGGAGCATACCGAGGAGTCCACCTCCCATGGCTGCTCCACCTAAATAAAAGCCGCCGCCACCGAAGACAAGGAGTAATACGAGAAGTAAAATGATTATGTTCATACAAGTAACATATCTTTGGTTAGCAGCACTTACTATGAGGTCTTCACCTTACCAAAAAGATTCAGGTGGTTGTCGATCCGGACGAGCGGAAGAAAACTGGAAACACGGCAAGCGGGTCCGATCCGGACGAGCGGAAGCTCGGGTCCCTCCAGTTGACGGGCAGATCGGAAGGTTGGCAAGTGGGCCGCTCGCGCGGCACGGGGAGAAGAATTTTAATTTTCGCGTTTGAGGAGGTAATCGGCGAGTTCGGCGAGGCGGGCGCCTTTTTTGCCGAAGGCTTTGATGGCGTCCATGGCGTGTTTGGTCAGGCGGGTGGCTTCAGCCTCGGCTTTTTTCATACCAAGGACGGAAGGATAGGTCGCTTTTCCGACGGCGGCATCTTTTCCTGCGGTTTTGCCGAGTTGCTCAGAGGTCTTTGTACAATCAAGGATATCGTCGATGACTTGGAAGGCCAGGCCGAGGTTATAACCGAAAGTCGTGAGGTTCTTGAGCTGGGCCGGTGTGGCATTCGCCGAGAAAGCACCAAAACGGATGCTTGTCGTCAAAAGGGCTGATGTCTTGCGTTCATGGATATACACGAGATCTTTATGGGAGAGTTTTTTACCCTCACCCTCGAGGTCAGCGACTTGGCCACCCACGAGAAAAAGGGAACCCGCGCAATTTGCCAGCTCGAGAATGATCGCTTGATGATTGTAGCGGGGCCAGGCGTTAGCCTTTGCCGACATTTCAAAGGCGATCGTCAGGAGGGCATCCCCGGCGAGAACCCCTACCCCTTCACCAAAGACCTTGTGATTCGTCAGGCGTCCGCGACGATAATCATCATTATCCATGGAGGGTAGATCGTCATGGATCAGGGAATAGGTGTGGATACACTCCACAGCACAGGCGAGCGGCATGACCTCGGAGGCCGTGCCCCCACAGGCTTCCGCAGCGGCGATAGCCAAAACGGGTCGGAGCCTTTTACCACCCGCAAAAATCGAATAACGCATCGCCTTATGGATGGTGGTGGGTTTTGTCGTGGCTTTCGGGAGGAGCTTGTCCAGAGCTTGATCGACCTTTTTACAATTGCCTATGATATAATTTTTCAAATCCATGATTCCCATGTCATATAAACGAACGCCGCTAACCGCAAGCCTGAAATATCAGGAGGGGTAAATTCCTTTTACTGGAATTCCAATAATTATAGGTGGCTTTTTGCCTATAAATAGTCTACTTTTTTCTTTCGAGAACAAAAATATTATGGCTGTCATTATTTGCAAATCCTGTGGTGAAGAAAATGAACCGGGCCGCATTTATTGTAATGAATGCAATCAAAAGCTTGATGCCGGAAATTTGAGTGGCCTTGTGGGTAATAAGGGAGACGCCCTGACAAAAACCACCATTCAAAAGAAAATCAAAGCCTCACAGAAAAAAGACCGCCCGCGCGCCGCGGCACAGACAGTCAGTAACCTCTTTTCCGCATTCGTCAAGCTCGTCATCTTAGTCATCCTGATAGGGATTATCGGGACGATCGGTTACGGGGGCTACCTGATGTATGATGCCCCGGAGGATATTCCTAAGTGGAAAGCCTATTCGAATTACGGCAAATGGGAGATCGAGGAGCAAGTGGCCTTTGAAGAGAGCTTCGACCGTGCGAATATTACAAAGCTCGATCTCGAGGATGCCCTTTTAAACCGGATGGCCGTGACAGCCAAATGGAATGAAAAGGATGTGAATGCATGGCTCTCCCGGAACCTGCCTGAAAAACCTGTTAAATTCGGACCGATTGACGGCCGTTTTATCGGGGCCTATATCCAGTTCGAGGCCGATGGGATCATGAATCTGATCATGCGGTATAAGATTTTTGACCAGCCGGTCTATTTCCAATACAAAATAAATACCTCGATGGAACAGGGGAATTTGTATAGCCAATATATCAGCGGTGCCATTAATAGTCTGCCTATCCATCAAATGATCATTGAGAGGCTTGCGAAGCCCCTTGATCCGATCCAGGCGGTCTTTATCAAAAATAAAGCTCGCCTCAACGAGTGTGACAGCTTGGAGATCAGGGATCAGGAAATAATCATCACTTGTGTCCAGAAAAATATCCCGGATATCGACCCCTTTGCGGCACCCCCTGTACCCGCAGAGGCATCACCCACTCCGGAAGACAAACCTGCAGCGCCACAACCGTGAGGCATTTTCTCCTCATCCACTGCCTAGTTTTTGTCTCTATCATCCCCTCCCTCCTTGAGGGGGCAGAACCCATCACTACGACCAGTGCAGACAACCGTTTTGTTGTTGTCAGCGAGAATCGCCAGACAAATATATTCATGATGGGATATATCGAGAGTTTCTTCCGTAAATTCAGCCAGACAATGCGCGTTTCGGGGGATTCCCCCCACCTTCTCAGGGTGGAGATACGCGAGGGGCTCAATGAGAAAATCACTCTAAGCCCCTTTATGGCGGGGAATAAACTTTGTTTCAAGATCACCCTCATTTCCCCGGGACTCTTCGACAGGGCCACCCTTGACAAGTACCTCGCACAAATTGCATTCAGCGCATACGCAAACCGCGACACCAAGCTCCGAGCGGGAGAGAGTTTGCGCACTGTGCCGGAGTGGATATGGCTGGGTTATTGTCATTATCAAAGCCCGACACCCACCACCTATTACATTAATATTATCCGCTCGATTTATGAGAATAGGCAGATCCCGCCCATGGACCGGATCCTCAATGCGGACTCCCCCGGCAAAATCGGATTAAACACCGAGGTCTGGACCGCATTCCAATGGCTTGTTTTCCGGTCCATCTACCTTTCAAACAAAGGGGCTGCCAATATCATGCTTATGGCCGTCGAAGACTCCGCAGGCCGCGACCCCCTCTCAGCTTTAACTAAGGTGATGGATTTCCAGTCAAATTCCGAACTTCAAAAATGGTGGATGCTCCAGGTCACCCATTATTGTGAAAACCTCATTACCGAACCCAAAAATGTCGTGGCCACGGAAAAAAAGTTATCCGACGTCCTGGTTTTTAACCTACCGGCGGAGGGCGCGGTGAATCTGGCGGATACCTTTATCCAATTCCGCACCACCCCAGAAATCGTCGTCCAGCTCCGGGAAAAAGTCGCCGCCCTGGCTAACCTGTATAGTGAGAGCCCCCCTGAATACCAACCGGTCATCCTCCGCTACCAAAGGCTTTTCCAATCCCTCCTCCAAGACCCGGCCAGCCCGATGACTCTGGAGCTGGAATCCCTGCGTAAATTCCGCAAGAATATCCTCGCACAGAATCAAAAGCGGATCGATCACCTTAATTGGTATATCGTCACAAAAACAGAACCCGACCGCCGGGAATTTGAAAAAATCTTTAGAATCTACGAAAATCTCGATGACCAGCAAAAACAAAAGGAATTCATCCCCCTGCCGGGATTAAAAATCTTAAAATCCGCCGATGAATAAGTATTCCCAAACTACTCTATTGCCAGAGAAAAGAAATTTGTTACGCTCCAGTCCCAGAAGAATATGAAAATTTCCGATCTTAGAGGTATTTTAAATTACGTCCCGAGTTTCCGGGAAAAGATATTTGTATTAGCAATCGATGGAGAAATCATCGAGCACGAGAACTTTGTCAATCTGGTCCTCGACATAGCCGTCCTGCGCAGCCTGAATATCAAGATCGTCATCGTCCATGGGGCCAGCCACCAGATCCGCCAGCTTTCCGGGGACCAAAACCAGCCTTACTCAAATGATGATGGCACGGGGATTACCGACGAGACTACCCTGAAGCTCTCGCTTCTGGCGGCTAACCGCCTGACCCACGAGATCATGGAGGGGCTCACCTCCAGTGATTTGCGGACCGCCTACGCAAATTGCGTCATCGCCCACCCCTATGGCATCGTCGGGGGCATCGACCACCAGCTCACCGGTAAAGTCGAAAAGGTCGATACAGAGTTCCTCTTTGCCCTTCTTAATAGCGGGGTGATCCCGATAGTCCCACCGCTGGGCTTCGACGGTGACGGTAAAACTTACCGGGTGAATTCCGACGGGGTCGCCTTGTCCATCGCCGAGGCTTTAAAGGCCAATAAACTCATTTACCTGACCACCGTTGACGGGTTACCGAACCACGGCACGATCTTCAGCCAGCTTGGTGTCATCGAGGCGGAGCAATACCTTAAAGAGAACTCCTCCACACTATCTAATGTCCTCGACTCGAAACTGCGGCACTGTATCCGGGCTTGCGAAAATGGTGTCGCCCGGGCCCACATCATCAACGGCAAACAGGATGAATGCCTGCTCGGGGAAATCTTCTCTAATGTCGGTGTCGGCACCATGATTTACGCGAATGAATACCAAGCCATCCGCAAAGCCCAAAAGAAAGACGTGAGCAATTTGCTTTCGATGATCAAGAACTCCGTCCAGAGCGAAGAGCTCATCAAACGGACACGCTCTGAAATCGTTTCCCAACTCCCCGATTATTACGTTTTTGAAATCGATAAAAACCTCGTGGGCTGCGTCGCCCTCCATCTTTTTCCTGAACAACAAGCCGGTGAAATGGCCTGTCTCTATGTAAAACACAGCCATGAGAATCAGGGAATCGGGCGTAAGCTCATGCAATTTGTGGAAACCACCGCGAAGGATAAAGGATTAAAGAAACTTTTCGCCCTTTCCTCCCAGGCCTTCATGTTTTTCCAACAAAAGGCCGGTTATGTCGAAGCCACTGCCGATGACCTGCCTCCAGGCCGGAAAGAAAAGTATCTCAAGAGCAAGCGGAACTCCAAAATCCTGGTCAGATCCCTCGTGGGATGACGCCCTCACCCAGTTTATGGGACCCTTAAAAATATCCAGTCGCTCCACCTTATCCCGGACCATCGCCCATCTCGCTAGGTTATATCATTCAAAGGAAACTATTAGCCGCCTTCTGTAACCTGTCATTGAGGGCAAGGCCCAGACCAGTCTGGGGAAAGCGCTCGGCATAAATCGTATCCACCTCGAGATGATCGGCACAGCGTAATGTCTGGAAAAAATTTGCCGCCGCCTCGGTCAAATCTGACTTTTCCGATAGGACAAACTCCTCCACACCCGCCATCCCCAGCTTCCGGCTGAAAGTCACCACCGCGATTTTTGCTCCGGAAGGAATCACGGGGGATTCGCCCGCCTCAAATATCCTGACTTTTGTCGCCGGGGCATAGTGTGCGGGTAAATTTCCCGGGGCCAAGCGCGGATCAAATTGCCCGGGGGCCGGGATTTCCTCACCGAGGACCTGTGCAATTTGCTCAAGGGTTAATGCTCCCAGTCGTAAACAAACCGGTTTCTCCCCGTCAAAACCGATAATCGTCGATTCCAGACCCTTTTCACAAGCGCCCCCGTCGAGTACCAGTGGGACATCCGGGCCGAGACCTTCCCTGACCGCATCCGCCGTTGTCGGGCTGAGTTTACCAAATTTATTTGCACTCGGCGCCGCCAGATACCCGCCAAAAGCCTCTAATAAATCCAAGGCCAAAGGGTGTGCCGGTACCCGGATGCCCACCGTGGATAGTCCCGCCGTCGCGAGGTCAGGGACCCAGTCTGCTTTGGGTAAAACCAAGGTTAATGGCCCGGGCCAGAAAATCATTGCTAACTTTTCCGCCACCGGGGAAAAATCTTTGACAACACCTCGGGCACCTTCAAATGAAGAGGCATGAATGATCAAGGGATCAAATGTGGGACGGTTTTTAACGGAAAAAATGCGGGATAATGCCGCTGGATTCGATGCGTCACCGGCGAGGCCATAAACTGTTTCTGTGGGCATACCAACGACTTGGCCGGCCTTTAAAAGGTCCACAGCTTGCGCAATTTGCCTGTCCAGGGATGGAATTCGACTCATAGAGATTTCTTCCATACTCAGAGACAGGCACGTTGACTTGTAAAGTTAAAACCAATATTATGCCGGGCTTATGGCTAAACCATCACTCGGTAAAGGATTGAGCGCACTCATTCCCGCACTCGCTAAAACACCTATCATTCCCGCACCCCCGGTCGAGGTCGAACCCGTCCCCGGCGAAAAAGTATATGAACTCGAGATCGATAAGATTCATAAGAACCGGTTCCAGCCCCGGCGCGTTTTTAAAGAAGAAGAGATAAATGAACTTGCCTCATCCATCAAAACCCACGGCATTATCCAGCCCGTCGTCGTCCGCAAGAGTGATACAGGCTACGAACTGATCTCGGGTGAACGCCGCCTGCGGGCCAGCCAGTCAATCGGGGCGAAAACTGTCCGAGCCATTATCCGGGAAGCCTCTGACTCACAAATCGCCGAACTGGCCTTGATCGAGAATATCCAGCGGGAGAACCTTAACGCCATCGAGGAAGCCGAAGCCTACCAGACGCTCATCGACATTTTTAATCTCCGCCAAGAAGATGTCGCCGGGCGTGTCGGCAAAAACCGGGCGACCATTACGAATTCCTTACGCCTGCTCTCCCTCCAATCCGAGGTCCGTCAACACGTCGCCACCGGCCATCTCAGTGTCGGCCATGCCAAAGTCCTGATGGGCCTCGACGATGCCCAAATCCAGCTCGATGCCGCCGAGAAGATTATTAAAAGCGGTCTGAGCGTCCGCCAGACAGAGATCCTCGTCTCGGAATTAAAAAGATCCGTCGCCCGCAATAAAGATCATGGGAAACATTCCGAACTCGAGCTCGACACGACCATGACAAATTTAATCGAACAAATCGAACGTTCCTTCCGCCAGAAACTCGGCACCAAAGTCCAGATCAAACATGGAAAGGACAAAGGCTCCATCATGATCGAGTATTATGGTAATGACGACCTGAACCGGGTGCTTGAGTCCCTCGGGATTACCCTTTAATTTTTCATTAACATTATCCCCCCCCCCACTATGGAAATCGCATTGATCCGCCGCCGCTTCACCCTTTCCGGGGGGGCGGAGAATTATACCCAAAGACTCGCCCTAGGCCTGGCCGACCGCGGGATCAAGGTCACCATTATCTGTGAGGACTGGCCCGTCTTTGATGAGAGAATCGTGATCCGCACCCTCCCCACCTGCATCACCCCGATCCAATTCGCCGATGAGGTCCAGAAGCTCATGGAGACACGCTCCTTTGATTTCATCTTTAGTCTAGAGCGGGTCTATCGTTGTGATGTTTACCGCGCAGGTGACGGGGTCCACCGAGCCTGGTTAAATGCCCGCGCCGAGCATTTGGGCAAATGGTACAAAATCACCGACATGCTCAACCCCAAGAATCACCAGCTTTTAAAAATCGAAAAAGAGCTTTTCAGCCCCGGCCACACCCGCGCAATCACGACGAACTCCTACCGGATCGCCAAAGAACTCGTCGAGATATACTCCTATCCCCCCGACCGTATCCATGTGATTTATAACGGGGTCGATATTAAAAAGTTCTCTTCAGGAAAGAGGGATGATATCCGCCGTAAGTACAATCTCACAGACGAGGATTTCCTGGTCCTCATCGTCGGCTCGGGCTGTAAACGAAAAGGTTTTATCCCCTCAGTCAAAGCCCTCTCACGCCTCCCGTCGAATGCCAAGCTCATGATCCTAGGCAAAGACACCCACCGTATCCCCGCTTCCGTGAGCAAAATTCCATTAGCTAAAAACCGCCTCATCTATTGTAGTCCGACAGACAAACCCGAGGATTATTACGCTGCCGCCGATATTTTCCTGCTCCCGACCCTATACGAACCATTCTCAAACGCATGCTTGGAGGCGATGGCCGCCGGCCTACCCGTGATTACCACCATCGTCAATGGATTCGCCGAGATCCTGACTACCGAAACCGGTATCAAGCTCAAGCGTTCGCGTGACCCGAAAGAAATCGCCGCCGCTATCGAGTCCCTGATGAGCCGTGAAAAACTCGCTCGGTTCAAAGCCGCTGCAGCAGAAAAAATCACTGACTTTACTATTACCCGTAATATCAATGAAACCATGAAGCTTATCCAGGTCACGGCCCGGCTCCGACGATGAAATATATTTCTTTCGCCATTTTCAGCTTGGTTTACTTTTATTGCACCCTGCTGCCAGTGGGATTCCTCCTGCGGCTCGGCCGATGGATGGGGTTTCTTTTTTATTATATCGATGGGGCTCACAGGAAAATCGCCCAGTTTAACCTCCGCGTGGCTTATGGGGACCAGTGGGACGAGAAAAAAATCAGGACCGTCGCTCGTGAATCCTTCATGCGTCTAGGCAGTAATTTCCTCTCCTATATCAAACTCGCCCAGATCCCCACGGACAAAATCATCTCTCGAATGGAACCCCGGGGGAAGGAAATCCTCCTGGATGCACACAAAAAAGGCAAAGGAGTCATCCTGGTCACCTCACACATGGGTAACTGGGAGATCTACGCGCGTGTCCATAAATTCATGCCCACCCTGAAATTTTCAGGCATATATCAGAAACTCAAGAACCCCCTCATCGATAAAGTCCTCGTTGATATACGCACCAACGGGGGGATCGACATGATCGAAAAAAAATATGCCTGGGAGCGCGGCCTCAAAAAACTCCGGAATAATGAAGTCCTTAACTTCCTAGCCGATCAGCATACCGGCGATGTCGGCGTCTGGATTCCCTTTTTCGGACGCCTCGCCTCCTCTACAAATCTCGCCGGTCTTTTCGCTAAAAAAACAGGGTCTATTATTATCCCGATCAGCTGCAGGCAAAAGTCTGTGGGACAATGGATCATCGAAGCCCATGACCCCCTCGAGTCAGAAGTCAACGGGGAAGTCTTGGACCCTAATGAGATCACATTCCGGATAAACCAACACCTCGAAAAAAATATTTCTTTAAGCCCCGAAGACTATTTCTGGGTGCATAACCGCTGGAAAACACCCAAACCAAATTTCCTACTTCATCATTATAAACGCGGCTACTTCATCCCCCCAGATTTCCCACTTAAACCCTTCCGTATCCTCATCCGGGTCCCAAATTGGCTCGGTGACGCGATCATGGCCATGCCCGCAGTCTCCTTAATCAAACATGGCCGCCCCGACACCCATGTGACCATCCTCACCCGGGAGAATCTCTCCGATCTCTGGCACGGCTTTAAAGATGCCGACAGTATCATCACTATCAAAAAGGGGGAATCCTCAAACCGCATCGCCCATAAACTCGAAACCGAGCATTTCGATGTCTCGATCACCCTGCCGAACTCCACCTCCTCCGCACTCCCCGCTTTTTTTGCCGAAATCCCCCGCCGGGTGGGTTACCGTGGCAAATGGCGCAAATTGCTCTTGAACCAAACGATTCCAGAATCCCGTCGCCACAAGAATGATGAACATCAGATGCTCGACTATATCGGCATCGCCCGGGAGATTGGTGCCGACCGCAATCTCATCCCCCTGCCCCAGCTTCGTTTCGAGGCTGACATCACCCGTTTCGAGTTACCCATGCAAAAAATCATCATTGTCGCAAGCGGGGCCGAGTATGGATCGGCCAAACGCTGGCCGGCGGCCAAATTTGCCGAGGCCTGTCGCCTGATTGCCCTTAAAGAAAAAGTGTATTTTATTTTTGTCGGACTGGAAAGTGACTGTGAACGGAATGATAAAATCATCAAGAGTGCCAATGTCGCCGCCAGTAACCTCTCAGGCCTGACCACCCTCTCCGAACTGGGGGCGATCCTTCAGAAAGCCACCGCCACCCTCAGTAATGATTCCGGGGTCATGCACCTCTCCAGTGCCTTAGGTATTCCCACCATCGCCATTTTCGGTTCCACTGACCCGGTATTAACAGGCCCCATCGGTCCGAAAAATAAAATCATCCACCATCAAGTAGAGTGCTCCCCCTGTTTCCTCCGTGAATGTCCCATTGATTTCCGTTGTATGAATGCCATCTCTCCCGAAGAGGTCGCCCAAGCGGTTCTCGGAATGGTGAGTCCGGAGGTGGCATGAAGCTATCTTTCTGCCTGATCACAAAAAACGAAGAGGCGAACCTTCCGCGTTGCCTAACCAGCGTCGCACCTTTGGCCGACGAAATCATCGTCCTAGACACAGATAGCACCGACCGCACGGTGCAAATTGCGCGGGAGTACGGGGCCAGTGTTTTTGTCGAGGAATGGAAAGGGTACGGGGCGCAGAAGAATTCCGCCGCCCAGAAAGCCTCTCACCCCTGGGTATTCTCAATCGATGCTGACGAGGAAATCTCCCCCGCTCTCGCTGGGCAAATTACCCAATGGAAAAAGCGGGAGGATCAAAACCCCACCGATGCATGGGAAATATGCCGTTGCGTCTTTTACGAGGGGAAATGGATCCGTCACGGGGACTGGTATCCTGACTGGGTCGTACGCATCTTCCACCGGGAGCACAGCCATTTCACCGAGGTCAAAGTCCACGAGAGCGTCACTGTCCCCGGCCAAAAGTGCAAATTGCCCGGCGACCTTTATCACTACACTTATAAGGATTATGCTGACCAACTCGAGCGCATCGACAAATATGCACACCTCTGGGCCGGAGAAAAAGCCCGCCAAGGAAAATCCAGCTCACCCCTCGCCCCACACTTGCATTCATTGAGCCGTTTCCTACGGGGCTACATCATCAAAGGCGGATTCCGCGACGGAAAGCTCGGGGCGCAAATCGCACTGGCCAACGCACATGAAGTCTTCTTGAAATACAAACTCCTCCAAGAAAAAACACGGCATCCATGAGTAAACACCAGACAGCGAAATCAGCGAGTATCATCGGTATCTTTGTGATGATCAGCCGGGTCTTGGGGCTCTTGAGAGAAACCTTATTCGCCTATTTTTTCGGGGCCGGTGCCTTGGCCTCGGTTTTTATCAATGCCTTCCGCATTCCCAACCTCCTCCGTGACCTTTTTGCCGAAGGCGCCCTTTCCACCGCCTTTGTCACGACATTTTCAAAGGTCGCCCATCAGAAGGGTGATAAGGAAGCATTTCGCCTCGCCAGCTTGGTGCTAAATGCCTTGGCGATCATCCTGGGACTGATTGTTATTCTGGGGATTATTTTTTCACCGCAAATTGTCCAGTTAATCGCCTCGGGATTCTCCCCCGAGAATAAAGAACTCATGACGGTACTCCTCCAGATCATGTTCCCCTTTATCCTCCTAGTTTCATTCGCCGCCGTCTGGATGGGTATCTTGAATGCTAAAAATAAATTTGCTGTCCCGGCCTCTGCCTCATCCTTTTTTAATCTGGGATCGATCGTAGGGGGATTCAGCCTGGCTTGGCTCATGGACCCGACATGGGGACCCCGGGCGGTTATCGGAATGTCACTGGGTGTCATGATCGGGGGATTACTCCAGTGGTTAGTCCAAGCACCCACCCTCTGGAAACTCGGATACCGTTACCGTTTTATCCTCGACTGGAAAGACCCTGGGCTGCGCCAGATCTGTCTCCTCATGGGGCCCGCCGTGATCGCGACGGCAGCGGTACAGGTAAATGTGCTCGTGAATACCATTTTTGCGAATTTCATCAGTGAATCCGCTGCCAGTCGTTTGTATTATGCTTTCCGTTTCCTCCAGCTGCCCATCGGCGTCTTTGGTGTCGCCATCGGTACAGCCATGCTCCCGGGCCTTTCCCGGGCGGCTGCGGATAAAAATGACCTGGAGTTCAAAGATATTCTGAATCATTCCCTAAAACTGGTTCTTTTCCTATGTATCCCTGCTACAGCCGGACTCATCTATCTCGGGGATGCGATCATCGGGACCATTTATCAAATCGGCGGGAAATTTAATGCCGCCGACACATCGGATGTGACACGGGTGCTCCAGGCTTACTCCATCGGGTTAGTCGCCTATTCGGCCATTAAAATCCTGACCCCAGCCTTTTATGCCATGGGTTCATCGGTCAAGCCATCCCTCGTCAGTCTCGGTGCCATCATGGTGAATCTTGTTTTGAATTATATCATCACGATCAAACTCGGCCTCGGCGAAGCCGGCCTAGCACTCGTCACCGCCTGTGTGGTCATTATCAATTCCATTCTACTCATCATCTTATTATCCAAACAAGTACACGGCTGGGATAAAAAACCGATTTTTATCTCGGGGGCTAAAATCATCACCGCCACACTTTTAATGTCCGTGGCCGGCGGCGGCATTCATCATCTCTGGCATGTCCATCTGGGGATCCATACTTGGATTTTACGTTTTGGCGACCTTTGCACCAGTGGTGCTGTGAGTTTGATTGTTTACCTGATTGCTTGTAAGTTACTCAAAGTCCATGAACTCGGAGAATTCACCCAACTCATCCTCAGACGTCGTAACCGCGGAAAAAGCGGTGGCGGACAGACTCCGGCGTAAAGTCTCCGAGCTCCCCCATAAACCCGGGGTCTATGTCTATAAAGACCGCCTCAACCGGGTGATCTATGTCGGTAAGGCCCGTGACCTGCATAAACGTGTCAGCCAATATTTCCATCCCTCCCGCCGCCACGGCTGGGATGTCAAACTCAAAGCCCTCCTCGACAGCATCTGGGACATGGAGCACCATGTCGTCCGCTCCGAACCCGAGGCTCTCCTCCTGGAAGGCAAACTCATCAAGGAATACCGCCCGAAATATAATATCAGCTTCCGGGACGATAAAAAATTCCTCATGGTCAAAGTCAACCTCGACGATCCCATCCCTCGATTGATCCTCACACGGATCAAAAAAAATGACGGGGCCCGTTATTTCGGACCCTTCGCCCATTCGGGTGCCCTGAGGACGACCATGGAAATCATTAAAAAACGTTTCCGTCTCCGTTCCTGCCGGGCGTATGAACCCGGAGAAATGGAGTATAAACACTGTCTCAACCACGCGATAAAAATCTGTAGCGCCCCGTGTGTGGGGGTTATCTCCCGAGAGGATTATAAACAGAGCATGATCCAGGCCTGTGAAGCTCTCGAAGGGAATAATGAAGAAATCCTGATTGAACTCAAGGACTCGATGGAAGCCGCAGCGGCCAGACTCGATTTTGAAAAAGCCACGGAATTACGTAATGCGATCGAAGACTTAAAAAAGACGGCACAACACACCCGGAAATTTGAACGTAATTTCCTCAATATCACGATTGATCCTGCACGCGACCTGGGCGCCTTAGGAGAGGCCCTCGGACTTGCTCTTCCGCCGAAGATCATGGAGTGTTTCGATATTTCAAATATTTCGGACACTCATATCGTCGCTTCCATGGTTTGTTTCCAGGATGGTAAACCCAGCCGTGACGATTACCGCCGGTACCGGATCAGTGGGGTCGATGGCCAAAATGACTTTGCCAGCATGGCCGAGGTGATCCGCCGACGTTACTCCCGTGTGCTCACACAGAAAATCCGCAGGCCAGACCTCATTATCGTCGATGGTGGCAAAGGCCAGCTCGGCATGGCGGTGCAGGAGCTCACCTCCCTCGGACTCGATGGGATCCCAGTCATCGGTCTAGCAAAGGAATTTGAGGAAATCCACCGTCCCGGGGAATCTCTTCCCCTGCGTTTACCCGAAAATAGTGGTGCTTTAAAAATGCTCCAACGCATCCGTGATGAGGCCCACCGAGTGGCTAATGGTTACCACCAGCTCCTCCTAAAAAAACGGATCGCTGAAAGTCTCCTTGATGATATCCCGGGTATCAGCCAGACGCGGAAAGTCAATTTGCTTCGTGAATTTGGCAGTATCCAAAAAATCAGGGACTCCACCCCCACTCAAATCGCCGAAGTCGATGGCATCGGCAAAAAACTCGCTCAGGAAATCTATGATTGGTTCCGCAAAGGCTCCCCTGTAGTCGAGGCGAAAATCGGGAGTGATGCACTCCCCCTCGGCTAAACTCCGCTTTGTCTAAAAGTAAAAAATGGCGATCTAGCTAAAGATTTATGTTCCGAAATTTTTCTGTTCATTTAACTCGTCAAGAGCTTTGGCCCCCTCGAGCAAAATGCTCTGGTAAGGACTCTGGATGGTCTGGATGACATGGCTGACTTCCTCACTAAAATCGTAGGAGCAACGCCCCCAGTGGAGCATCTCATAACAGGCTGTTTCCCCGCTTTTTTTGGCTGTTTTTGCATGAATCAGTACACCTACATTAATAAAGGCCCAGCCGATCTCATCCGTCGCCAAATTAATAATCTCGATTTTCCCGCTCCAATTACTCATGCAAAGCATCTGGATCAGATCGGCCAAATGAAGGGTCGAAAGGTAGCCTAGCTTGAATTTTTTTGGCTCCTCTACAATGGCTACTTCCTCACTGGCGGGAGGATTCCCGGCCTTCACTATTTTCTCCGTAGTCACCTTGTGGAACTTTAGGTTCACCGCCTGTCGCACCATCTCATATTGGTAGGGCTTCGATAGAAATATGGAATCATCCGGGCTCCAATCAATCGACATCAAGAGAGAAGACTGCGGGGAACCCAATACGATCTTGTCCACGTCCCCTTGTTTTTTGATCAGGGCCTGATGAAAGACCTGGAACCCAATCCCCGGCTTTTCATCATCAAAGATGAGAAGGTCCATCTTCCGGTCAAAGGCGAAACTGCCGGGGACTTCAATAATCTCTGCCCCTTCGATAGAACTCAGGGCCAATTGAATCCATTCCGCGGTTGATTTTGGTTGTATGGCTAGTCCAATTAACATTTATAAACCTGTTTTATTTTCATTTTTATTAAGCAAGTCACGTGCCGAAACCCTTCTCGGCACGCAATTTGCTCTATCTTTTTTAAATCGCAAATAAAAAAATCAAATTAACTAATAATTTAACGGCTATTGACTTATGTTTTCAGGTAGTTTTGCACAGATATCACTTGGGGAAGTCTTGAGATTGCTCACGGCCGCCTCCCAAAATGGCGAACTCATTATTATTTCGCAAGGATACAAGATCGGATCGGTCTTTTTGACAAATGGCCAAATCGCCGATGCAAAAACACCCTCATTCAATTCCCTCGATGCGATTAGTGAACTCTGTGCCTACACAAATGCTGATTTTACTTTCGAGCAAGGGGCAAGGTCAGACACTCAAAACCTTCTCGGTATTCCCACGATCAAAATCATCGAGACAATCATCGGGCGCGTGAATCAAATCAACTTGATCCGTTCCTTCGCCCCCATGCCCAATGAAATCGTGATCTACCGTCCATCCGAAAATATCGGCCAGCTGGACGCTTCCCAAGATGAGTTAACCTTATTGCTCTTGGCCAATGGCCTGCGGAGCATCGAGCAAATTGCGCTCGACTCCGGTAAAACACTGGATTTCGTCCAGCAATCCTTTGCCCGCTTTCGCCAAGCTAATGTGATCGACATCGTCAAAGTCCATCTCCCTCCGACACCACCC
>JAWXBN010000026.1 GCA_034440155.1 Verrucomicrobiota bacterium
TGGGTATCCTGAACGCGTGGTTAATGGTGACAATGGGGTGTTTTTCTCCACTGAGCTGAGATCACCCACCGTCAGTTTTGGCGATTTACTCGATTTTCCGCAGTTACAGGACGAATTGCAATTTTTGGTATTTATAGATTATGGTCATGCAGGGATGCATTCCCCTCAGCCCGGCCAGACTGCTGAGTATGACCTGTTGGGAGTAGGACCAGGCTTGAGATACCGGATTAATACCTATTTAACGGTTCGTTTCGATTACGGATTTCAGTTGCAGCGCAAAAATATTACGAATAATCCCGATTCGTCCATGGCGAACTTAGGGATTATTGCATCATATTAGGATTGTAAAATCATGTTGAGTAGTTTAAAAAATAAGGCTCACCAGAGCGGCATTATGAAAATGGCGAACACCATATTTTTAATTTGCTTGGGAGTATTTATTCCTGTGTTTACCCTTTTGGCCAACCCGACAGGTGAGCAAGTCGTCGGGGGAGGAGCCACTTTCGACCGTAATAACCCCAATGTCCTGAATATCACGACAGGGGACAGGGCGATTATTAACTGGCAGAGTTTCTCGATTAATCAGGGGGAAATGACGAAATTCCTCCAATCAGGTCCTGGGGCCGCAGTTCTAAATCGTGTTATTGGGGGCGATTCTTCAGCCATTATGGGAGCCTTGTCAGCCAATGGTCAGGTCTTCCTGATTAATCCTAATGGAATCATTTTTGGTAACGGGGCACAAATTAATACGGCGGGGTTTCTTGCTTCCACCATGGATGTAAACAACGAAAATTTCATGGCCGGTGGTGATTTGCATTTTGTCGGAGATTCAAGCGCCAAAGTCGTTAACCTAGGTAAAATCCAAGCTGACTCAGGGGATATCGTCATGCTCGCCCGGCAAGTGGAAAATCATGGACAACTCAATGCTCCTAAGGGTGGCGTTTATATGGCCGCTGGTAAAGAGGTACTACTGAGTGAAAAAGGTAAAGACCGTGTTTTTGTGAAAACGGGGTATAATGGCAATTCTGTCGTGGGTGACGGGGTAGTGAATAAAGGCTCCATAAATGCCCTCCATGCAGACCTCCAAGCCCAAGGAAATATTTATGCTTACGCGATCAATAACCAAGGCAGTATTCATGCTACGGGTGTCGTAAAAGAAGGGGGACGGGTTAAATTAACAGCGGGGGGCATCGGTAACGGAGCAGGAAATATTATCAATAGCGGATCAATTATGGCTGATAACTCCGGCGAAATCCTTGTAAAAGGTCAAAATGTGACCACTACGGATTCCTCGGTTATCCAGGCGAAAACAACTTCAACAGCGAGGAAAAGTAAAATAAAAATCGAATCAGAAGATACCACGCTAGTTTCCGGAGAAATCAACGCCTCATCTGATACGGATAAAGGCGGGAGTATTCAGATCACAGGAGTGAAAGTGGGGGCTATGGGTTTGCGTGCTGATGCATCCGGACAAACGGGTGGCGGAGAAATTTTACTCGGTGGGGATTACCAAGGCAAAAATCCTGATGTCAAAAATGCCCAAAAAACAACAGTGACAGCGGATACCAAACTCATTGCCGATGCCAAAGGTAATGGTGATGGGGGAAAAGTCGTCGTCTGGTCCGATGATACCACAAAGTTTTATGGTTCAATCAGTGCTAGGGGTGGTGTCGATGGAGGTAAGGGAGGTTTGGCTGAAGTTTCCGGTAAAGAAAATCTCATTTATCGTGGATCTACAGACCTTCGTGCATTTGACGGGACGGCAGGAACTTTACTCCTTGATCCGAAAAATATAACGGTTTCCGGTATTCCAGGGGCGGTGAATGCCTCCTATACAAACACAGTCAATAACCTTTTTGTGAATGATCCCACACTGGATTATACCTTCCTCGCATCGGATATCGTCAGTAATCTGAACCTAGCATCCATGGTGCTCCAAGCAAATAATGACATTATTATTGCCACAGATGTGATTGCGACCAATGGCGTTTTTGACCTGACTTTGCAAGCAGGACGTTCGATATTTATCGGCCAAGCCTCCGATGCGACCATTAGGCTCGGAGGTGACTTTACTGCGATAGCTAATGATAATGATATATTTGTACAAACGGCACAACGTGATGCAGGTGTTGGTGGATTTTTTATGCTGCCCGGGTCCACGATTGATACATCCCTTAATGCGGGAGATATTTCAATTGAGGTTCGTCAAGGTGCTGGTGCTGGACAAACATCAGGAAATATCGTCTTGGCAAATCTCAATGCTGGGGCGGGGGATGTTTTAGTCACAAACTCAGGAAATACAGCAGGAAGTAGCATTCTTATGGTAAGTAATAATGCTCAAATTGTTGGTAATTCGGTAAATTTTGGGATTAATAGTGCCGGGGCGGGAAGTAATACAACCGGTTCTATTGGTATGTCGACTAATCCGATGATTGTTACAACAAGTACAAATGGAGTCTCTGCCTTTGGACAAGGAGGTGGTGTTCATCTGACGGCATCTCGATTTAGTGGAGCGGCTAGTACGAGTGTGAATTTATACGTAAGTAGTGTCGTAACAACTAACGGAGGAAACATAACATTAAGCGCCTTACAACCTACAACATTACTTTACATAAATGGACCAGTCAGTAATACAGCTGGCGGAATCACTACTCTCATCGCTGATGGAATGATAGTTAATACTAATGTGGTATCAACGGACCGTATCAACGTAATGCCTGCAAATCAGGCAAGAATGATTCTAGGATCAACAAATTTTGTTAATGGTATCCTTTCTCTTTCCACTTCAACATTAAGTAAATTTATTACACCCACCTTACAATTGGGTAGTAGTAATGTTACGTCGATTTCGTTTCAAAGCGATATTACATTTGTCCCAACAAACGTACAAACATTGACCCTTAAGTCTGGTGGAGGAATTTCTTCAGTTGCTAATATATTGACAGTAAGTAATTTTGCATTTGAAGCAAATGGTAGTGTTAATTTTGGGAATCTTGCTCCGATAGGGCCTTTGGTGGATGCATATACAATAGCAGGCCGAGTTACGGGAGCAGCAAGTATAGCCTTTGCAAATGCAGGCACAAATCTTGTCATTGGAGAAGTCGATGGTTATAAAGGATTAAGGACTCAGAATGGATCAATCACTGTCGAACAGGGTAATGGTGTGTTAACCATTGCTCATACAGTAACGAGTCCTACTGACTATGATATCGATGCCGGTAACTCGGCCGTAGTGTTTAGTATGGCAAATCCAACAAATGGCGTATCAAGTAATGGATTTTTCACTTTATCTTCAGGAGCATTGGTTCGTGGAGGATCTGGATCAATTTCGGCAGCACAAATTCAAATTAATACTAATGCTCTTTTATCGATAGGTTCAGGAGGTACATTGACAGCTGATCGTATGGATATTTTTGGAAGGATTGTGGCACAAAATACTGGGAGCGAGATTTTACTAAATACATTTACTAAGGGTGGATCTGTCTCCGCGATAGCGATGAATGGACTGTTTGGATCTCTTCTCCCAATAAATAACGGTTATCCAGCAACACCAGTCGCCACGTATACAGTAACAACTGTTGATGGTAATGGTTCTGGATTATCTTTAGGTTATATTCAAACAGAAATATCGCCTGGAAATAATTCATATGATGTATTTTTACCTGTAACTGGAAAAGGATCCGGATATACTGAAGCCCCGACCATTACTTGGACACCTCCTCCTGGTGGTGGGATTACCATTGAAACACAAGTAGTATCTTTGACTGATGGTCGCGCTATTACTTTGGGTACAAAAGGAGCATACGTGCCAGGAGCTGCTGGGGCATTATATTTAAACCAGCAAGACGTTGATAACATAAGTGCAGGTAATGTAAGAATTGGTGATACGACTTCTGGCCAAATCAGTTTGGCAGGGGATATAACTATTAGTGCTTTCGATACATTGTCGCTTAAAACGAGAGCTGATATTATAGGGACCGGAAGAATTACGGTAAATAATCTAGATTTATTTGCTACGAAAGGTGTTGCGTTAACCGGTGAAAATAATGTGAACAATGTCACAGGTAATCTCCGACAGAATACCTTTACATTTAATAATGCCGGTAGTTTTGCTGTCGGTGCCTCAGGCATACAAACTGCAGCAGCTCAAATCAATATTAGCCTTACAACCACTTCTGGAGATATTACCCTCAACGGTCCTGTCAGCTCAGGAGGTGGGTCAGGTAGCATATTCATCAGAGCTAATAATGGTCAATTTGCGAATACATCATCAGGAACTTTGAGTGCAGGAGGTAGCACCATAACCATAGAGTCTGATACGATCAATATCGGTGGCCAAATCAGTGCTAATGCGGGGATTTATTTGCGTCCTAATAATCCTGCATCTACTATTTCAATCAATGATGCAACTGCAAATTATAACCTGACAACGACTCAGTTAATGCTCCTAGATTCGACTGGAGGAGTTGAGGTTGGCAGAACAAACGGAAGTGGGGCTATTAGTATAGGTTCTCTTGGTCCAGTCAATTTGTCATCAGAGACTTATAATTTAACAGTATATGGGGGATCTCTGACCAACCAAGGGAATTTAACAATGGGCCCAACACAGCAATTTGCAGCGTTTGTTGATTCAATAGCCATTATCTCAAACATCACAGCACAAGGAGGGATTACACTAGCTCCGCGCTCGGATGCAGTAGGCATAGCTTTGAACGATGCAACGGGAGCTTTTAGTTTAACTGCGACAGAATTGGCTCAATTAACAACCAGCTCTGTTAAAATTGGCCGTGAGTCTGGAACGGGGCCTATCAATATTGGATCATTAGGCACGATTAACTTAACAAATGCAAATTCATCTTTCCTTCTGTTTGGCTCGGGAAGTCCTGTCTCATTTAACTTCCAGAATCCGGCTGACACTTTCGCATTAAGTCAAAATCAGAGTTTTACCATATACACGGGTGGAAGTGTGTTGAACTCTGGCCTCAATCAAACAGACATTACGATTGGCGGGCCAAACGGTACATTAGGAATAGGTAACTTTGGGGTTCTAGTAAATTCCAGTTCCACCGTAAACCTGCGCACTTCAGTGGCGAACCTGTCTGGTGCCAGGACCACAGGTACATTAACAATAGCTAATAATACAAACTTGAATGTTCAAGGAATTGTTAATTCTTTGAATAATAATATATTCTTGAGTGCAGCAAACGGCACATTAACAAGTTCGAGTAATGGAACAATCAATGCGGGGTCAGCCAGTGTCACACTGGAAGCAGGGTCTTTGAATTTGCTTAAAACTGTGACAGGAACGAATTCGATCACCCTACAACCCTATACAAATAATATTTCCATTGGATTGAATGATACTAATGGGGCATTCCGATTAACAGCAGGGGCATTTGGAAATCTGATCACCACCAATGTGAATATTGGCAGGGTGGACGGAATCGCCCCGATCTACATCGGTGGTCTGGGGAGCATTAACTTGGCCAGCCGTGATATGAATGTGAATCTCTTGGGTGCCTCCAGTGATGTGGTATTTAACTTTACCGGAAATAATACCCTGACGTTACGGAATAACAAAACGATGGTATTTAATACCGGTGGGAATATCAGTAATCCAGGTGGATCGACAAAGGATTTAACGATCGGTGGAGTGGGTACAGTCATTATACAGAATGCCAAAAATGTGGCTATGACCACAGCTTTAGGGCGTTTGGGTGGTTCGACTAATACAGGTAGCTTCCAACTGGTGAATAATACCTCTGGCCAATTTGCGGTAGTCGGGGATGTGTTGATTCAGGGTTCGGGTGCCTACGGGACAAATATCATTAGTGCCGGACAAGGGGATCTCTTTATTAATAGTGATGTGACTTCTACGAATGGAACTCTGAATCTCCTTGCGCAGAACGGTGTGCAGATTACCGCCGGAGTCGATATCAATACACAAGGGGGGGGCTTGCTTGTGAATGCGGATGTAGATGGAAATGGGGCAGGCCAGTATAATCAAGCCGCTGGAGCCGCTGTGACAACAGGCGGAGGGACCAATGAGATCATTGCCTCGGATGTGGTTATATTGGGGACAATTAATGCGGGTGCCGGTGATATTGTTTTGAGGCCATCACTCAGTAATACGACAGTCAATGTAGGTAATAATAATGGGGGTAATTTCTATGTGAATAATGCTGAACTCGCTAATATCACCTCCACAGGTAAAGTAACAATTGGTGATCGCGCGAATACGACAAACCTGATTTCCGACGGCGCAAATGCGGGTGCGCTTAATGTCCGTTTACGATCAAAGGGCAATATCAACGACAATGGTGGAGCGGGACTTAATACGACGGGTTATGTGGTATTAGATGCGGGAGGTTCCATCGGATCGACTACAACATTTAATATCAATGGATCACCTAACCTAACCGTCATCAGTGAAGGTGACGGAGTGAATGTGACTAGCGGCACGACATTGACAGATTTGGCTGTAAAGACAGATGGCACCGTCACAAACCAATCAATTGTGGATGGAGGAAATATCACCTATAACGTGGGTGAAAACGCATTAACGACTACAATAACCAATGCCTCTGTGGCGGTGGGGTCATTAAATTTTGCTTATACGAATACGGGGGGATCAATTGTTATAAGTAATATTAATACTGGGGTCTCGGGGGATTTGGCCGTGAATGCCGCCAGTAATATTACACAAACACTCAATGGTGTTTTGGAAATAGGGGGCAATAGCCAGTTTATCGCTGCGGGTGGTAGTGATATTATTCTGGACCAAACCGGCAATGATTTTGGAGGGGGTGTTTCCTTTACAAACAATAGCCCCGGACTTTTGAATAATATCAGTATTTATGACCAAACGGGTTTGGCAATCGGGCCGCTCCAGTTAACGAGTAACTTAACCGTGGTGGCCAACGGGATCACTAACTCAGGTGCACTTGTTGTCGGAGGTTTAGCTTCATTTGATGCAGGTGCCGGTAACGACTTGAATTTGAGCGGGTTTACTAACCAAATGGCAGGCCTTTCAATCGTGAATGCCAATAATGCATCAGTCTTAAATAATGGTTCCCTGAATCTGGCCGCCTCACAAGTGACAGGAAATCTTAATGTAACCAATTTAAATGGAACAATTACGAATACCGGGATGTTGATTGTGGGTGGGAATTCCGTTTTTGTAGCGAGTGCCGGTCAATCCGTGTATCTGGGAAGTCCGCTGAATAATTTCTTTGGGACAGTCGGGTTTACTGGTTTAGGGGGGAATTTACAGAATATCCAACTCAACAATCTAGGGGCCATCAATCTAGCGGCATTGGCTATTAACGGGAATTTGGCAGTGAATTCTGGTGGAGCCGTGACCCAATCGGGCGCATGGCAGGGATCCACCCTTTCACTAACGTCCGCAGGGACAATTGTCCTGACTAATTCAGCTAATAATTTTGCGGCACTTGGCACGGTCAGCAGGGGGGGGGACTTTAGTTATACTGATACAGGTGCTCTGGCCATCAATGGCAATATTAATACCGGAAATACAGCAAGTGATGTTACGATTATTAGTTTCGGAGGAGCCATCTCATTAAATGCGCAAATTGCTGCATCTGGTATTGGTAATGATATTACACTGGTCAGTGATGTGGGATTTATTAATTCAGCCGGAGCTACTGCCTTAAGCCCGACCGCAGGAAGCCGTTATCTTGTTTATTCAGTTTCTCCGTTGGCAAATACCTTGGGAGGTCTCACCCCAGTCTTTGAGCAATATAACCTCACTTATCCGACCACCCCGGCTGATACTGTAAATAGCGGTGTGCTTTATTCCCTCGCTTCACCTCCTCCTATCCCCCCCACACCACCGACTCCGACACCGACTCCGACTCCTAGTCCTAGTCCATCATCTTCATCAACCGCTATTAATCCGAATGCATTATTATTATCACAATTCATACAGAATTTCGCCTTTGTTAACGAATGGTATAGTGACCGTTTGAGGCCTAAAGATAGCCGTTACCTTGCTGATTTCTTTGGGTGGGCGCAGATTTACAGCCAGTTCAATAATAACATGCTTTACAATAATGTGGCCGGTGCGGGCAAAGGAAAAGTCATGGCGGGGTTTTCATCATTTAATCTCACATCAGCTGATAGTTACGATGATATGATGGATGAGGATGTGCGTAACCGCAAAAGAGTCAGAAAAACATCTGCAACCCAGACGACACCTCCGATCTTGCCTGATAACCGTTCCTTCTAGGACTTTGTTTTATTAAGTTTCCTCCAATAGAGAGACATTTTTATTATACGGGGAAGTTGTGTCGCGGGAAGAGAGGTGAAGGGATCGATTATATCTGGCATTTTTTGATCAAAAAAAATGGTCGGAGCGACAGGATTCGAACCTGCGACATCCTGGTCCCAAACCAGGCGCTCTACCAAGCTGAGCTACGCTCCGACAATTAATAATCGATAAAAAAAATACTTTGGTGCACCCATCAGGATTTGAACCTGAAACCTTCTGATCCGTAGTCAGATGCTCTATCCAGTTGAGCTATGGGTGCCTTCCAGAATTGAGAAGCATGGAGAACTAAGGAAATTATTCAAGTCCGAAGATAAAAAATATCGCAAAAAACTTTATAGTCAGGCAATATTCTTTTTTCACGAGAAAACAGGTTTGATATTGAATACGGGTTTTTTAAAATGATTTTGTTCATGAAGTTTCAAAAAAACCTCTATACAACCGTCTTAATCTTGGTGCCGGTCCTCCTAGTTTACCTCTGTGCCCATGCTAGTCTTGTTGGTATTCTTGAAGATGAGGTGATTTATCAAGAAACAGCAGAATCCTTAGCCGATCATGGGACTTTTACCGTCGATACATTACCCGGGCACCCTTCGATTACTAAATATCCCCCTCTCTATACATGCGTCCTTGCACTTGTGATAAAAACAACTGGTTTTATCACGCCGTGGATGGCTCAGAGGGCTTATATTCTCCTCCAATGCGTTATCACGGGATTATTGGCTTATTGGTTATTAGTTGTTTGGGGAAAACGATTGGGGTTATCACCTTTGGAACAGTTTTTCGGGATGGGCGCCATTTTTTTTAATTACCATGTCCTCATGGTTTTTGCCTCTCCGATGTCTGAGGCTCTTTTTATGCTCTTTGGTGTTATGCTGGCATATGATTCATATCCCGCCCAAACCATGAATAAGAAGCGGCAAGGGGTCATTTGTTTGCTTTCGGCAGGGTTACTTTTGACCCGGAGTATTGGAATATCGATTATTGCCGGGTCAGCAGCAGCATTCTTTCAAAGAAAACAGTACAGAATGCTGATTTTATTAGTCGTATCGACGGCTTGCTTTATGGGTATCCTTAAAATCTATCAATCCTCATTTGTCCGACCTGGCCAGAAAGCCGATATGACGGCAATTTTGAGTTACTACACATCGTATCATTATCATTTAGTCCCCTATCAGAATGATTTTCATAGGGACGGGTTAATCGGTCTAGTAAATGGTATCGGTATGAATGCCGTTCATAATTTGAGTAATGGAGTAGAGTCTTTAGGGGAGGTTCTTTTTCCATTTTATGAGGAATCCATAAAACCGTCGACCAATAAGCCGATCATACCCCTTATTGCAGGGGGGATTGTCGGCTGTTTATTTATTTTGGGACTATTACTCTGTAAAGAAGGCCGTTATTTATTGTATTTTTTGATTCCTTACCTTGGTATGCTCCTTGTATGGACATGGCCATTTACAGGGAGGTTTTGGGTGCCTGTACTTCCCTTGGTGATTTTGGGTTTGCGAGGGGTATTACTCCGTTTTGACAGGATGGGGCGATGGCTCTTTTATGCATTATGCTTATCGACAATGATCATGAATCTTCCCTTTGTCGTTGGACGGATGTCGGTAGCCATTTCTTCCCCTGATAATCATGAGTCAGTGGACAAGACCGATCCTCTGGAGGTGCGCGAATACAAAGAGTACCTTGCGTGGCTTAAAGAGAAATCTTCCGAGCAGCCTAAGATGATTTTGCTGGGGGGCATGAATACGATGCAAAAAGCCAGGCAATACGGTGTATCTGGGGCTTGGTTAGAAGCGATGAACGGGCCAGAACCCTTCCTGATGGTCTCCGTGGGGGCACAATTAACTCCAGAGGAAATGGAGGAAGAGCGGATGAAGTTGGCCTTGTTATTGAATAAGGTCGCCTCTCAATTCCACGATCAGCCCGTGTTTGTAGTCTCAGATTTCACATTGAATAAAAGGTATCGCTCCTATTTGGATACTTTTAGCCGGGAAAATGGTGGAATCGCGCCGGTCTTTGTTTCTGAGTCAGGAAATATTAGAGTGTACAGGCTTACGCCTAAAATATAGTATTGACATCCGGGCGGCGGCGGGAAAAACAAGTTAGAAGCAGTTGAATCCCACTGATTTGATCAAAAATTCAGCTTGTGAAAAATTTCACATGTACTAATTTTTGGGAATGTTTATGGCTGCCGATCTAGGATTCGAACCTAGACAAAGTGATTCAGAATCACTTGTGCTACCATTACACTAATCGGCAATGAAAAAACTTGTATAAACCAATACGACCTTTTACAAGGGTCGTCAAGAAACTTGGGAATTTTATGGCTACGCCTGAAAAGCGCATACTTTTAAAAAATATTGATCAGCAGGGATATACAATTGATATCGACTGCTATCTCAATCATGGGGGATATAACGACCTGAAGAAGGCTTTGGGGATGAAGCCCGCTGATATTATTACCGAGGTTAAGACATCAGGACTCAGGGGACGGGGCGGGGCTGGTTTTAGTACAGGAGTGAAATGGAGCTTTATTGACCCGGCCAAAAACACCAAGCCAGTATATTTGATCTGTAATGCCGACGAATCCGAACCGGGCACATTTAAAGACCGCCAGTTGATCCATAAAGATCCGCATCAGTTGATTGAGGGGATGGCAATAGCCTGTTTCGCAAATAATGTAAAATTGGCCTATATTTATATCCGCGGGGAATTTCAATATGGGGCGAGGATTCTTGAAAAGGCCATAGAAGAGGCCAAGGCAAAGAATTTCCTCGGGAAGAATATTTTAGGTTTGGGATACGATCTTGAAATGTATGTCCACCGTGGCGCGGGTGCCTATATTTGTGGCGAAGAAACCAGCTTGATCGAGTCACTCGAGGGGAAACGACCCTATCCCCGGATTAAACCGCCCTATTTCCCGGCCGTTCTGGGCTTATACATGTGCCCGACGATCGTGAATAATGTGGAGACCCTCTGCAGTGTGAAACACATTATCGCCATGGGCGGTGCTGAATATGCCAAGATGGGGTATCCTAATAATACAGGGACCCATATCCTCTCGGTGAGTGGGGATGTGAATAAACCCGGCTATTATGAGTTTGCACTGGGGGAAATTACTTTAGGGCAATTAATTTATGATGTTTGTGGTGGGGTAAAAGGTGGGAAGCTAAAGGCCGTTATTCCCGGTGGCTCATCTTCAAAGGTTTTGAGGGCTGGTGAACGCTACAATATCAAACAAAAAGCAGCTGATGGCTCCATGATCGAAAAGGAAATCGGGATTGAGGATATCCTCATGGATTTTGATACTTTGGCGGCGGTGGGTTCCATGGCGGGTTCCGGAGCCGTTATTGTCATGAATGACACGAGGAATATGGTGGATATCCTCGCTAACATCAATGAATTCTATGCGCATGAGTCATGTGGCCAGTGTACACCGTGCCGGGAAGGCTCATTATGGATGAGCAAGATCACCCAGCGTATGACCCATGGCGGGGCCCGTACAGAGGATACCAGCCTCCTCAAAAGTGTGGCGGATAATATCGCCGGAAGGACCATTTGCGCATTTGGCGAGGCCTGTTCTTGGCCGACGCAGAGTTTTGTGGCAAAATTTAAAAATGAGTTTGAAGCGAAGGCGGCTGAAATGGAAGCCGGGAGCGTTCATTCCACCCATTGACAAATTCTAACGAGTAACCCTTAATCACAGAAAATTTCCATGACAGCCGCTACTGAAATAAAACTGCAAGTCGATCTGGTCAATGTCCAGATAGACGGGCAATGGATGCAATTTCCCAAGGGGATGAAATTGATCGAGGCCATTAAACAAGCCGGAAAATTTGTCCCTCATTACTGTTACCATGAGAAACTCAGCACTCCCGGTAACTGCCGTATGTGTATGATCGAAGCAGGCATGCCTAAAATGGGTCCCGATCGTAAACCAATCATGGGTGCAGATGGGAAACCTGAAATCGGTTGGATGCCACGCCCGATGATTTCCTGTGCGAATACAGTAGCTGAAGGCATGGGCGTAAAAACTGATTCCCCACTCGTTAAAGATTGTCAAAATGGGGTTATGGAACTTTTACTCATTAACCACCCGCTGGATTGTCCGATTTGTGATCAGGCCGGTGAATGCAAATTGCAGGAGTATTCGATCGAATACGGCACTGGTCAATCGCGTTTTGTCGAAAATAAAGTCAAAAAACCCAAGGAAGTGGAGCTGGGGCCACGCGTGACGTTAGATGACGAACGTTGTATTCTTTGTTCCCGTTGTATCCGTTTCTGCCAGGAGATTGTCAAAGATGATGTCTTGGGATTTGTTAACCGGGGCAGCTATAATACATTGACCTGTCATCCGGATAAAAAACTCGATAACAACTATTCCTTGAATACCGTGGATATTTGCCCTGTGGGGGCTTTGACCAGCACGGATTTCCGTTTCAAAATGCGTGTATGGTTCCTCAAAGAGACTAAGAGCATTTGTACAAGTTGCGCGACGGGTTGTAATACGATTGTTTCCACCCGTGAAAATGTGGTGTATCGCCAGGTGCCCCGTGAAAATAATGACGTAAACTCCTCTTGGATGTGTGATTCGGGACGGTTGAATTATTCATTTACAGCGGAAAACCGTGCGAATGGGGTGAAAATCAAATCATTCAAAGGCCACAATGAGCCAACATTCATCGATGCATTTACAGGAATCGCCTCTGGACTGAAACAATTTGCACCAGAAGAAATTGCCATTATCGCATCGGGACGAATGACTTGTGAAGAGCTTTTCCTGACTAAAAAGCTGGCTGACGATTTAAAAGTCACCCAAACCGATATTTATCCTAGGACCCAGTCTGCTGATGGTATTTTGATGGTGACAGACCGTAATCCTAATACGAATGGGGCAAGACTTTCCGGATTGATCACAGGTGAAGCCGGTGGAAATCTGGCGCAAATTGCGAGCAGTATTACCTCCGGAAAAATTAAGGCGGTCTTGGTTTTTGGCGAAGATTTATTGGATATCGGTTTTAATCCTGAACAACTCGCCGCCCTCAAGCTTTTGGTGACTGTGTCTTCGCGCAATCTTAAAACAGATAACCAAGCTGATTTTATTCTACCCGGTCTGACTTGGGTGGAAAAACGCGGGACGATGATTAATCTCAAAGGTCGTATCCAGAAAATGAATAAGGCCATTGAACCTCTCGTTGCCGCTATGGATGACTGGGAGATTATTCAGGGGATACGGACATCCTTGGGAGCAAAAGACTATTATGACCAAGCCAGTGTCTTTACGGATATGGCGGGAGAATGGACCGCTCTCAATGGTTTGAACTATGGGAAAATCAGTGATTCAGGAGTTCAAATATTATGATTTTGGCACTGACAGATTCTCTTCAATGGATGGTTCCTTTGGTGATTACTTTGGTGAAAAGCGGGCTGATTATTTTTGCATTTCTCCTCCCTTTTGTGTCCTACAGTGTTTATGCTGAACGCCGTATTAGTGCGTTGATCCAAGACCGCCTTGGCCCTAATCGTGTCGGTCCGTTCGGGCTTTTCCAGCCGATTCCCGATGCCGTTAAATTCCTGCTAAAAGAAGATTTTACTCCGGCACATGTGAATAAGCTCTATTTCTGGATTGCTCCATCCTTGGCGATGATTCCTTCTTTGCTGACGATTGCAGTCATTCCTTTTGGTAGTACCATTAATGTGAATTACACATTCATTTATGGGTCTTACGAATTTGTTGTTTCACCCATTCAGCTGGTAGTCGCAAATCTGGATGTGGGACTACTTTACGTTTTCGCGATTTCCTCATTGAGCGTTTATGGGATTGTCATCGCAGGCTGGGCTTCCAACTCAAAATATCCATTCCTCGGTTCCATTCGTGCCACGGCGCAGTTAATCTCTTATGAAATCGCGATGGGCTTGGCCATCATGCCTATTTTACTGATCTTGGGTACGTTAAACCTCAGTGATATTGTCATCTGGCAGGCGAAAAACGGATGGATTGCGATGCCGTTTTTCTCAGAAACTCTGGGCTTTCACCTTACTAGCTGGATTTTGTGGCTACCATTCCTGCTATCTTTCATTATTTTCCTAGTAGCAGGATTTGCAGAAACAAATCGTTTGCCCTTCGATTTGCCTGAATGTGAAACAGAGCTGGTCGGCGGTTATCATACTGAATATTCCTCCATGCGTTTTGCTCTCTTCTTCTTGGGTGAATATGCTGCAATGATTGTGATGTCAGCACTCATGGTCACCCTTTTCTTCGGTGGCTGGCATTTTCCGTTTCTACCTGTTTCGGCGGAAGGAATGGGTTTGTGGAGTTCTCTGAAATTAGCCATTCTTCATGTGGTCACCTTTTCAGTGAAAATGATTCTCTTTATGTTATTCTTTATTTGGGTTCGCTGGACATTACCGCGTTTTCGTTATGACCAGTTGATGAATCTGGGTTGGAAGGTATTCCTTCCCTTATCGATTGCAAATTTGATTTTGACCATGATTGTGTTATTAATTTTGAAAGGCTAATATGATTGTCGACAGGCCACAGCTTAAATGGTACGAAAAAATTTATCTCCCGACGATTGTTGCTGGGATGGCAATTACGTTGAAACATCTCAAAAAATCTTTCCTCGCTAATATCGGGATGAGGACAGAACCCAAGCTCCACCCGAGCTTGGAAATGTCCAAACGCGGGACATTTACCATGCAGTATCCGGAAGAAAAATGGCCCATGCCGGATGGTTACCGTGGTGCGCCCACACTGGTTAAAGACGAGGATAATCGTGAGAAATGTGTGAGTTGCCAGCTTTGTGAGTTTGTTTGTCCTCCGCGAGCGATCCGTATTACACCGGGATTTACTCAGGACGAACGCCATGCGAATGTAGAAAAAGCGCCCAAGGAATTTGAGATAGATATGATTCGTTGTATTTACTGTGGGCTTTGTGAGGAAGTTTGCCCCGAGGAAGCTATTTTCCTCCTGAAAGAATATGCGATTACAGGCTCCAGTCGGGCTGAGATGGTCCACGATAAAGAGAAACTTTATGATATGGGGGGAGTCTTACCTCTGCCGATCAAGAAGTGGAAAAATAAGTAATCGTATAATTCTCTTTTTAAGATCTCCATTTTTATCATAAAAAAACCGCTGAACTTATTGGTTCAGCGGTTTTTTATTAATCCTAACATCTGTCAGAGTCGGGTTAAGCAATTTGCCCTTGGATGAAGGCGAGCAATTTGCTGATGGGCAAACGTTCCTGTTTCATGCTGTCGCGGTGGCGGATGGTGACCGTATCTTTTTCACCGGTGAGCTCACCTTCGCGGACGCCTTCGATAGTTTCAAAGTCGATTGTGACACAGAATGGTGTGCCGATTTCATCCTGGCGCGCGTATCTTTTACCGATTGATCCGGCATCATCATAAAAAGCATTCATATGGGGACGCAGCAGGTTTAATACTTCCCTTGTTTTGGAGACAAGCTCTGGCTTGTTTTTGAGTAACGGGAAGGTGGCGACTTTAATGGGGGCGACACGGGGATGAAATCTCATCACGACGCGGGTTTCAGTTTTGCCTTTATCATCAGTTACTGGTTCCTCATGGTAAGCATTACAAATCAAGGCTAGGACGAGGCGGTCGGCCCCGGCTGAAGGCTCGATGACATGGGGGACATAACGGGTTTTGGCCTCGTCGTCGAAATATTCCATTGATTTACCACTGTGTTCCTGATGCTGGGTCAGGTCGAAAGATCCACGAGCGGCGATTCCTTCGAGTTCCTGCGTGCCAAAGGGGAATTTGTAGAGGATATCCACGCAAGCACGGGCATAGTGGGCGAGTTCTTCTTTTTTCTGCCAGTAAAGTTCAAGGGTATTGAGTCCAAGGCCGATTGATTCATACCATGCTAGGCGTTGTTGCACCCAGTAGATATGCCAAGCTTGCCAACCCCAGTTATTTTCGGGTTCGGGTAGGGGGGTATTTTCGTCGGCAGATGCGATATTCCCTGCGATTTGCTGGACGATTTCATCGGGTTTGATGAAAAATTCTAATTCCATTTGCTCAAACTCACGGCTACGAAAAGTAAAATTACGAGGGGTTACCTCATTCCTAAAGGCTTTACCGACTTGGGCGATACCAAAGGGGACTTTCATCCGAGAAGTCTCAAGGACATTCTTAAATTGCACAAAAATGGCTTGGGCTGTTTCTGGACGCAGGTAGGCGACATTTTCTTCGCTGGCGACAGGTCCGACATAGGTTTTGAGCATCAGGTTAAACGGACGTGCTTCACTGAGTTTCGCCCCGCTTTCTGGGTGGAAATCATTCGTATTCTCGATTTTTTGCGAGGATTCACCCTCGAGTACGGGCTTTTCTAGACCGCGTTTCGTATAATACTGGAGGGCGACTTTGCGTGCACTTTCAGGGGGTTTCCCAATAGCGATGAGGACATGGAAAGACTCGAGCGACTCCTTACCAGAGCTTTCGCATTTTGCACCCGTGTAAGAGTAAGCGATACCGGAGGAAGGATCGACTTGGTCGGCTCGAACTCGTTTATTGGTCAAGGTACATTCCCTCATGAGGTCGGAGAATGTGTCGACGTGACCGGAAGCTTTCCAGATAGAAGGGTGCATAATGATTGTGGCGTCGAGCCCGACAATATCCTCACGCCAATGAGTCATGCATTTCCACCAGTAATCTTTGACATTGCGTTTGAGCTCAGCCCCCATCGGACCGTAGTCCCAGAATCCGTTGATTCCCCCGTAAATTTCACTGGATTGGAAAATTAAGCCCCGGCGTTTACACAAGCCGACGATCTTTTCCATCAATTGCTGGTTATTTTTGGTATCTTCTGCCATAACATTCTTCTTTTTTATAATTGGAAGACATGAGACTATCCTGATAGGATAACCTGTCAAGAAAGTCGCGAAAGGAATATAAAGTCAGATGGCTACGGCAATGGATGAAATGAGGGTCAGAAAGGGGAAAATATTTATTGCCTCCCTGATCATTCTTGGTGTGATGGTTTCGATCCCCTTTCTCTTCTCGGTTTTTGTAGTGCCTTTTGGACGAATGCTTTCAAAACAATCCATCTCCACGAAAGAAAAAGTCGAACAGGTGGCGACCTTGCCCCCGACTGTCCCGTCTCCAATTCAGACCAATCAAACAGTGGTCATTCCTGAGACAGTGGTTCCGGCTCCTGTGATTATCCCTTTAACACCTGCCCAAATCAAAACAATCAAGGATTATATTGATGCGGCGACCAAAGAAAGGTATGCGGGGAATTTCCAGCTCTCATTAACCAACCTTCAAAAGGCATTAGAAATAGGCCCAGATTATACGTCTACCCATGTGGCCTTTGCAGAGCTTTATGAGTCATTTGATGATAAGCCAAAAGCGATAGACTCATGGCAAAATGTTTTGGAACTAGAAACAAATAAAAGCAGCAGGGTTCATACTGAGACATTGGCGAAAATGGATGTTTTGAGAAAAAAACTGGATGAAAAAGGGACTGATATTTCCGGGGTGCCTGCAGAGATCCCTACCGGGGAGGGATTTGTCTTTGTGGATAACGTGGATACACAAAGGGATAATAGTGCCCTTTTTGATGAGAGGATGCTCCTTAAAATACAGGTAGGAAGCAAAAGTGCGGTGAAAGTCATTGATCCGGCCTTGGTCAAAATACAGGTTTATTTCTATGACTTGTTGAGTAATAACCAAGTGGTCTCTACCAAAGCCCGTGTTAAGGCAAATTTTATCGATAATTATGTGGACTGGGCTGATGGGCCCGAATTTATGCAAGTCGTTTATGAGGTTCCTAGGGGGACTTGGCAGAAAGAGCTTAATAATAGTGGAATATCAAGAAATTTATATGGCTATATTATCAGGATATATTATGATAATAAACTACAAGATGTTTATGCGGATCCTTCCCAGTTGGCCCAACTTTTTCCTGCCAAAGAAACTTTGGCCCCTTAAATATGTCTAAAGGAATTCTCGTTTTTGATTCTGACAACGAAGCATTACAACATGTTGTCGGGATCCTTTCACCCTATTCAAATTATCAGGTGCTTCAAGCTCAAAACTGGGAGCATTTGAATCATTATTTGCAGAAAGAGACAGTTGATTTGGTGGTTGCCGAAATTTATACCCCAGAAATTTCCGGTGGTGATTTGGCGGCTTTTCTGAAGGGGAATTATCCGAATATTCCTATTTTATTCCTCACAGGATATGATCCTGCCTATCTCATCGGTGATGAAAGGGCGGCAGGGATACCAGTACTGGCAAAACCGGTTGATGCCCAAGGCTTGATTGCGGCGATAGTCCCACTGATTTTTAAGAAAGGACCTGCCACTCCCGTCGCAGTAGCGGATCCACAGCCCGTGGCTGTACAGGTGGCTCCGGTAGTTGCTGCTCCGGAACCAGAGGTGGTTATTACGCCAGTCATTGAGGCTGCTGCACCTGTAGTCCAGGCAGTCCCGGTGGTGGTGAAGGCTGTCGCGGTTACTGCCCAGCCTATCGTCGAAAGTATCCACCAGATCGCGGCGAAATCAGCCAGCCTAATCAGTCCTGTTAAACCGGCTTTTGTTTCAGAGTATGGCGAGAATATGGAGACCGGTCAGAAAAAAGGATTTACCCAGGTCTTAAGGCAGAAAGAAGAAGAGGAACAGAAGGGGTTCTCCGGAAACCTCGACCAATTTTCACTCGTGGATATCCTTCAAATGTGTTGTATTAGCGGACGCACAGGTAAATTAGTTTTCAGCCGCGACCATCATCATGGAAATGTTTATATCCATAAAGGCGCCCTCAAACACGCTGAATGCGGCATCTATGAGGGGGAACAAGCCGTCTACGAGATTATTGCATGGGATTACGGCAGTTTTCGTTTTGATGAGGGAGAGTTCCCTTGTCCTCAGACGATTAAAGTAGGATGGGAACACATCTTGATGGAAGGCGTAAGGATCCGTGATGAGAAAAAGGAAGCTTCTGGTACTCAGGATCATTCGGAGTTGATCGGTAAAAAAGTCGGTAATTACCAGGTAAACCGGCTTATGTATGAGGATGCCTATACAAAGACTTATGAGGCTGTTCAAATCGGCGTTAACCGTAAGGTCGCCCTCAAAGTCCTTGTTGCTGAACGCGCCGTGGATCCACTCCAATCCCGTGGTTTTCTGGATATAGCCTCGGCAAAGGCCAAGCTCCAACACCCGAATATTACGGCTGTTTTTGAAGCCGGTGAGTCCGGAGGGTGGTATTATTATTCCCAAGAAATATTCATGGGTGAATCCCTGGAGAAACTCGCAGAGAATCCAGGGAGCATGAATAACGTCAAAATCCTGAAGCTGATCCTCGACATTTGTACAGCATTTACCTATTTGCAGCGGAATCAAATCTGGCATCATTTGGTCGAGGCAAGGCATGTCCTTGTGGATATTAACGGGAATGTGAAAATCACCAATCCGGCGATCATTCACCCGGAAAATAATGTGATGGTATCTTCTGAAATCAATGCGTTGGGTGTGTCCCTGCAGCCTTTCACCAAAGCCCCAGGCATGCAGCCACAGGTTCTTTCTTTATTGGGGAGGATGCTTCTTTTTGGGGATCAAGGGTATGATTCCTATGCTGCCCTCCAGCAGGATGTTAAACAAATCGAATCCGCCTATAAACCCCAACAAAAAATAGAAATCGCCCAACAAGACCAGTCGGCAATCAAGGCGCTGGCAGAGATGAAGAAGAAACAGAAACGTAATTTTCTCATTGCAGTGGTGGGATTATTTGTGCTGCTGGGGCTGGCTGCGGGGGTCGTCTGGGCTTTGCGTTCAGAGAAACCCCGCCTGACCACTATTGAGATGGTCCAGATTCCTGCGGGGGAATTTATTTACCAAAATGGTGAGACGAAATCGCTGCCAGCATTCTGGATCGATAAATATGAGATTACCATTTACCAGTACAAAGAGTTTTTAAATGCGACGGTGGGTAAAGCAAATGCCCAATACCAGCAGGACAGTAAAGACAGGGATAATACACCGAAGAACTGGACGGCCGTCCTGAGTGCAATTCAAAAACAAATGCCTTTCCCCATACCGGGTAAACAGGGGCAGTTACTTTCTTGGGATAGTCCCGTATTTAACGTGAGTTGGTACGATGCCTATGCTTATGCAAAATGGGCCGGAAAAAGATTACCCACAGAGGAAGAATGGGAAAAGGCGGCTCGTGGCACTAAAGGATATGTGTATCCTTGGGGTAATGAGCCGGATGCCAAAAAAGCAAATGTAGGGACAGATAACGGCGCATTCTATGCGACCCCCGGTGGAATAGACGGATTCAATAAAGTATCACCCGTCGATGCTAAGAAAGATGATAAGAGTCCTTTTGGGGTTATCGGGTTTGCTGGGAATGTCTCGGAATGGACCGATACCTGGGACCGGAGTAAAAAAATATCGGTGGTCAAAGTGCCTATGGTTCGTGGAGGTAGCTGGTACACGGAGGATGTGAAAATGTCCCTCCGCATTAATGATTTTAGTCCGCATGAAAAACGTGAAGATATCGGGTTCCGCTGTGTCAGTGACACGGCTCCTGCCAGCCAAAGCCAGTGAGTAAAGAGATTCCCCCATTTTTTGCGCTTGTCGGGCCGACCGCATCCGGAAAATCGCAAATTGCACTGGAATTGGCCAAGTTGATTCCGTTGGAGATTATTTCTGCTGACTCGATGCAGGTTTACCGGGGGATGGATATTGGCACGGCTAAACCATCAGTTGAGGAACAAAAACTTATACCCCATCACACGATTAATCTGGTGGAGATAAACCATATTTTTGATACAGCCGAATATCTTCGTCACGCGCAAATTGCAGAAGAAAAAATAGTTTCAAACGGAAAATTACCCCTATATGCAGGAGGAACAGGTCTCTATATAAGGGCATTGCGTTACGGCCTGGAAAGCAATTTGCCCCGGAATGACCATCTCCGTGAGGAGCTCGAAGATCTCCCGCTGGATGAGCTCCAAGAAAAAGTCGCCTTTTTCGGTGTACACGGACTGAATCAATCAGACTGGAAAAATAAGAGGCGCCTGATCCGGGCCGTGGAAATTTGTTCCCATGAAGGGAAGTCATTGGTCGAGTGCCGCACGTCTTGGCAAGGGAAGGGAAGGTCAGGAATAGTTTTTTGTCTGGATCGAGACATGGATGAGCTGACTCGGAGGATTAACCACAGGATTGATCAGATGATGGGAGAGGGATTGGTGGATGAAGTGCGCAATTTGCTCGAAAAGGGGTTGATTCATAACCCAGTGGCGATGCAGGCAATCGGTTATAAGGAGGTCGTGACCCATATAGAAGGGAAAGCATCCTTGGATGAATGTGTCTTGGAAATCAAAATAAAGACAAGGCAATTTGCTAAACGCCAGAAAACATGGTTCTCTAAGGAAACGGATATGAAACTCATTACACTTGCGCCCGAGTCCTCAATGGCCTTGGCCGCTGCGCAAATTGCCCGGGATATTGAAAATTATGATGCATAAACTCGCCCCAGTACCTGTCGAAAGAGTCGTGCTTGTCGGCCTCGTCCATGGTGAACACACCATTTGGGATGTGGAAGAGTCGTTGGAAGAGCTCGAAGAGTTAGCCCGTTCCGCCGGGGCGGAGGTGGTCGGGGTTTTCCACCAAAAACTGGATTATCCGAAAGCAGCTTATTATATAGGGAAAGGCAAGGCGGAGGAGCTGGCCGAATACTGCAAAAGTGAAAAAGTAGACATGGTTGTTTTTGATGATGACCTAAATCCGGCACAGGGACGTAACTTGTCTGAGATTTTTAAGGTCAAAGTCATCGACCGCACAGAACTCATCCTCGATATCTTTGCCCAACGTGCCCGGACCAAAGAAGGACGTATCCAGGTGGAGCTCGCCCAGCTCCAGTACCTTTTGCCACGTCTGAAACGGATGTGGCTCCACCTTTCCCGGCAGGCGGGTGGCATCGGCGGCCGTGGTCCCGGTGAAACCCAGCTCGAGGTCGACCGTCGCCGCATCCAGGAGAAAATTTCCCGCCTCAAAAATGAACTCGGAGGGGTCCGGTCCACCCGCGCTACCCAACGCCATGCGCGCGAGAGAACCGGTATTCCCGTTGTCTCCATGGTGGGTTATACCAATGCGGGAAAATCGACTTTGATGAATGCCATGACGGGGGCCGGAGTGCTCGCAATGGATAAACTCTTTGCGACACTGGATCCTACGACCCGCCAATTTATCCTGCCCAATAAGCTCCCGATCCTTGTTTCGGACACAGTGGGATTCATCCGGAAATTACCCACGCATCTGATAGAGGCTTTTAAGGCTACTCTGGAGGAGGTCGTCCACGCTGACTTACTTTTACACGTCATTGATGTGACACATGAACATTTCGAGCAACACATGGAGGCGGTAGATGCGATTCTCCAACAGATCGAAGCTTGGGGGAAACCCACGATTCTAGTTTTTAATAAAATCGATAAACTCGAAAATAAATACCGCGTTGAGCAATTAGTCGAACATTACCCAAACTCCGTGGCGATTTCGGCTAAGAACCATACCGGGCTGGATCAGCTTGCCGACGAGATTATGCGTCAATTCGCAGACCGTTCCCAGCGTTACCGCTTAAAAATCCCGATCGGTGATGCCCACGCTATCGCTGAAGTCCGCAGCAAATTGCCCATCCTCCATGAGAGATATACGAATAAGAATGCCTTTATCGAAGCCATTATTCCCGAACCCCTCCATCACCGTTTCGCTCATTTTATCGTCCAAGACAAAGAATAATCTTTGGGGACTTCCTAAATCATCATCAGGGCGAGAGCACTCTAAAATAACTCTGGCTCTTTCTCGGTGACAGGATTCAGAAAGGGTTCGAACTTTTTGTAGAGTTCATCGAGTTTAGAGAGGTAGTAATCAATATTTTCATCGCGGGCTTCGGGATTCCATTCAGCCGCGAGCTTGGCCGCTTCAAAGACTTTGACCTTCTTGGTTTTACCGGTGATGTAATAGGAGACTTGGTCACCGGGTTGCAAATTGCGCCCGCTCTTGAGGGCGAGCTCATAGGCGGCGGCACGGTTACGGGCGCTGCCTGAGATTTTCTCCTGATATTTAACGAGGGAATCTTGAAGGGTGTCCGTTTTCATGAATATCTCGACGGGCCATTTCCCGGACGTCAGATTATTCCGGTATTCCTCAAGCAATTTGCTCACTTTAGCCGGTTGGGAGTGGAGCAGGGCGGAGACGGTTTCCTCCATAAAAGTCCGTTGGAATTTCTCGAGACCACGGGACTTCATCGAGGCCCCTTTAATCACGATGGAGTCGTCTTGTTTAAGTAGGGCATAGTTTTTCGCCTTGTAGCTGAACATAGCCTCGTAACGTTCATCAAACTCCACAGTGATCCCGGGAGGCAGGATTTTTTGGATATCGTCTTCCAGTTTCTCAGCCCCGTCGGCGGGTGGGACAAAATAAATACCGTCCGTATCCAGTTCGATTAATTTAGCCCCCCGGTCTTTGAGCCAATTCATCATCTCGGTAATAATCTCCCGGCCTTTGGCGGTGACTTCACTGGCAGCGGTGAAATCGGCAAAGTGGGCTTGCTCGAAACCGAGGTAACCGTAGAAGGAATTGATCAGGATTTTAAACGTTTGTTGGAGGGCTTGATAATGATCTTTTTCCGCTTTGGTTTCTGCATTTTGCGCCAGTTTCTTTGAGTTTAGGCGGAATTCCCGGAGGTCGATTAACATTTTTTTGAATATGCCCAGTGTATCTTTTTTCGGGACGTAATCAAAAGCCAGCATGACGGAGGGATACAGACTTGCGACGTCACAATGCCAGACATTTCGAGCGACTCCCTCGAAAAATATGTCGGTGTATCCACCAGGAAATCCCCGGGCCTCGGGTTCAAAAGGAATCGCTTTTTTAGCCTCAAAATATTCCCGGAGGAAAAGCGAATCGATCTTGGTGGCGTTCCCGCGGATAATCACATTCTGGAAATGGTAGGGGAAAATCTGGGCTTGGATAAAATAGCTCTGGCTCAGTAACCCTGAAATCGCACGGGTTTCCCTCACATCGTCGAGGGCATAAGCCTTTGCTTTTTCAGGATCATCCTTGAATGTCTGGGCGATTTTTGCGCCGTCGATATAGGTGCGGTCTTTGGAGGCAAATCCGAAATGTTTGGCGACTTCCTTCAAGGAAAAGCTTTCCAGCTCACGTGTACCGACATCATAAAAGAGGACAAGGATATAAGTGTCGATGATGTGCCGGCCATAAATTTCGAACTTAGGATAATTCAGTGTGCGCTCGGCAATCTGTAGGCGGGAGGCGCGTGAGGATAGTGCACTGCCATCGCGGCCCCATTCGAGTTTGACTTTATGCCGTTTGGCCCGGGCTTGGATGTATGGTAGGTCAAAACGGAAGATGTTATGACCTTCAATAATGTCAGGGTCTTTATCCTTGATGATTTTGTTGAGCCGTTGGAGCAATTTGCTTTCGTCCCCGTCAGTCAAGACCTCTTCCCAACCATGGTTATCCGAGACAGCGATAGCCAGAATGCGGTCATCCTCCTTTTGGGCGTTGGAGAATTCCTCCCCCGTGCTATTGGTCTCGATATCGAGCTGCATCCGGTGGAGACCCTCATAGAGCATCCCCTTAAAAAAGGTTTTCCCAGTGGCGAGGAGGAATTGGTGGATCGGGTCATTCAGTGCGAGGCAAGGGGCCTTTTGGGAGGTGAGCGATTTGCGCGCGTCCGAGTAGGTTTTCCAGTCAGGGAATGTCGCCAGGGTCGTGTAGGCGTATTCACCGCTAAAACTTTCCGTGTCGGCTTTCCCGGGGAATTTCCCCAAGGCACCATCGACGGTCCAGAGGAAGGGGGTGAATTCCACCTTGCGGCTTGAGAGGGTTTTACCATGCCGGGTGAATATCTCCATTTCGTAGTCGCTGGCTTGTTCGACAGCGACGATGGCCTCCTCGGGATCTCGCCCGAAGAGCAATTTGTTCTGGGAAAAGGGGGAATCGTTTTTCACAAGGGTTACTTAACCTTATCAATTCATGATCGGCAAGATTTCAAAAATGAAGATAATGAAAGTTGCGACTTGAGATTATCGGATGGGGGGAGTATGAGCTATCTAACATTTTTTACTTATGCCTATTGATTTCAGCAAAAAAAAGGCCGGACTCCTTGTACCGGTATTCGCCCTGAGAAGAACCGATGATCTGGGGATCGGGGACACTCAGGCAGTCAAAGAGACCATTGATTTTTGTAAGGGGGTAGGGGTAGGTGTCCTACAGTTGCTACCTATCAATGAGACAGGCGGGGATAATAGCCCTTACAATGCTGTCAGTGCCTTGGCTCTCGACCCCGTTTATATCACGATGACACCGGAACAAGTCCCCGGACTTGATCCTGCTCATCTCGCGCAAATTGCGACCCCGGATGTACTTGGACGGGTTCGTCCTGGCCCGGTGAATTATAGTTTGGTCAAACCCCTAAAACGCAAATTGCTCGAAGCGGCTTATGAAGGGTTTCTTTCCGGGGGCGACAATCAATCGCGCAAGGCATTTGATACTTTCAAAAATGAGCACAAGGATTGGTTAGGGGATTATTCACTCTTCAGCCTTTTATTGGAAATCTATCAGGGTGATGCGCGTTGGCCCCAGTGGCACTTGAATCACGTGTGCAGTTCTGCGACTCGGAAATGGATCGCTGCGAACAAGGATAAAGCGGCTCTAGAAAAGAGGGCTGACTTTTTTGCCTATGTCCAGTGGGTCGCATTCACGCAATGGCTTGAAATCCGAGCTTACGCCGATAAAAACGGGGTTCAGCTCATGGGCGATATTCCTTTTGGCGTGAGCCGATACAGTGCCGATGTCTGGGGGAACCCAAAGATATTTGATCTCGATTGGTCAGGCGGAGCTCCTCCCGAGACATTCTTTAAATGTGATCCTTTCACCGAAAAATGGGGCCAGAACTGGGGAATCCCCCTCTACCACTGGAAAGAAAATGAAGCCGAGGATTTTGCTTGGTGGAAAAAGAGGGTTCGCCTGACCTGTAAGGTCTTCAATCTTTTCCGGATCGACCATGTGCTCGGATTCTTCCGGATATACTCTTTCCCTTGGACACCTGAAAAGAATGGGGAATTTATGAATCTTACACTTGAGCAGGCGAAGGAGAAAACGGGCGGTCTCCTCCCCGGATTCCTTCAATATCCTGATGAACCTGTGGATTTGGCAGTGAAAAACTCCATTCAGGGATATCGTTTGCTCGATAAGATAAAACAATTTGCTGCGGAAGAAGGGGTTGTCGCCGAGGATCTCGGGGTGGTGCCATCCTATGTGAAACCGATTTTAGAGGAGCTCGCTATTCCCGGTTTTACCATTCCGATTTTCGTGAGGGATGAGGAGACTCGTGAATTCCTTTCTCCATCCGATTACCCGGAGAAAACGCTGATTACCTTTGCCACCCATGATCATCCCCCGATGGCTTCTTATTATGCCGACATTGTGGCGCGTTGGAAAGGCCCCGGCGGACATGAGGCTTGGCTAGATATAGAACGCCTGATGAGACTCCTTGGCTTGGCACTCGGGAGGCAAGGACAACCTCCCGCCGAGTTTAATCCCCTCATCCACGAAGCTATGATGAAGCTCATTTTGGATAATCATTGTTGGCTCGCGGTCTTTATGATTACCGATTTACTCGGGAATACCCAGAGGTTTAATGAACCCGGTTTGTCCGCGGATTCAAACTGGAGCCAGCGTCTGGATTTCAGCCTCGGCGAACTCAAAGCCCACCCGACCTATTCCGCAGTCGTAGAGCAATTTGCGCTGATGGTAAAAGCCAGTGGACGCGCGGGTTAAAAAAAAAGAACTCTCCCTAACGATAGATTTGGGAGGTTCCCCATGGTAGTAAAATGATGAAGGGAACCATCTCGGGACTAAAAGGTTACCACTCGATAATGGTACAGCCCCAAGTCAGTCCACCGCCGAAGGCGACCATAAGGATCAGGTCGCCGGATTTGAGGCGGCCTTCCTCGACAGCTTCATGGAGGGCGATACCGATAGAAGCGGCGGAGGTATTTCCGTATTTATGGACATTGACTATAAGACGGTGGTCGGTAACACCCAGACGCTGGGCGACGGCATCGATAATACGGTTGTTGGCTTGGTGGGGAATAACCATGGCGAGGTCGGAAGCTTTGAGCCCAGCCTTTTCAAGGGTATCCACAGCCACTTGGCTCATGGAGGTGACAGCTTGTTTAAAGGTCTCCTTGCCATTCATCTTGATGTAATGTTGGCGGGAGTCGACGAGCTCCTGAGAGATGGGCATTTTGCATCCGCCGCCAGGGATATTGAGGATATCATGGTATCCCCCATCAGCAGCAAGGGTGGTTTTAATCACGCCACGTTTGCCTTTTTTGGCAGGTTGCATGACGATAGCGGCGGCCCCATCACCGAAGAGGACGCAGGTATTACGGTCAGTCCAGTCCAGCAAGGAGGTGAGTTTGTCCGCACCAATGACCAGAACGTTATTATAAGTGCCGGTAGCAATAAAATTCCGGGCTGTCTCTATGCCGTAGATGAAACCAGCACAGGCTGCCTGGAGATCGAAAACAGCCGCATTTTTTGCGCCGATTTTATGCTGGATCCAGCAAGCAGTGGACGGGAATACGGTGTCAGGAGTGACTGTTGCGCAAATAATCAGGTCGATATCCCCCGGTTCGAGCCCGGCATTTTTTATGGCCATGAGGGAAGCTTTTGACGCCATGTCTGAGGTCATCTCGTCTTTGTGCGCAATCCGGCGTTCTTTAATTCCCGTGCGGGTCGTTATCCATTCATCCGTGGTCTCGACGATTTTGGTCAGATCGTGGTTAGTTAAAACCTTTTCAGGGACGTAAAAGCCTGTTCCTACAATTTGGGCGGAACGAATATTTTGGTGCAACATATTCTCTGCTGACATATGACAAATAGTCTAACGAAGCGCGTCAGCAGGGAAAGATTTATTTTGAGAGACCTCTTTTAAAACCCGGATCACGTGGTCATTGAAATGGTGCTGCACAAAGTCTCCTGCACGGTGGATGGTTGTCTGGATAGCCCGGGGCGAAGCTGAGCCATGCGCTTTTAAGCACAGACCATTGATGCCTAAGAGTACCGCGCAACCGAATTCATCCGGATCAGCCCCTTTTTTCAGGTCAGCGAAGGAACCTTTCATCAGGAGTGCCCCGATTTTGCGGATGAGACTTTTTTTGACGGATTTTTTAATCCAGTAACCCACAGCACGGAAAGTGTCTTCAGCTGTTTTGAGGATCGTATTTCCCGTAAGGGCATCGGTGATCAAAACATCAAATTTATCGGAGAAAATCTCGTGCCCGTCGAAATTCCCGCAGAAATTCAACCCGCTGGTTTTTAAAAGCTGGTGGGTGGCGATAATTAAATCATTCCCCTTATTCTCCTCGGTGCCGATCGAGTAAAGACCGATGCGAGGATTTTTAATGCCGAATACTTTTTCAGCATAGAGGGAGCCCATGTAAGCATATTGGAGCATATGTTCAGGCTTCGGATCAATATTGGCCCCGGCATCCATCAGGATAAAACGGCTATCCCGCCCGGGCATGAGGCAGGCCAGACCGGGACGGTCGACACCTTCTAGTGTACGGAGTTTAAGGTGGGATATACTAAAGTATGCCCCGGTATTCCCAGCAGAAATCACAATATCCGCTTTGCCGTCATTCACGAGGCTAACGGCTTTAGAGAGGGAGGAATCTTTTTTGCGGCGGACGGCAATAATCGCATCCTCATCCATTTCCACAACTTGTGAAGCATGGACAATTTGCACCCGTGAATCATTCGACATACGGTGCTTTTCGAGTTCCGATTTAATCCGGGACTCGTCGCCGACCAAAAAGAGGGTTTTTATACGGGCATCAGAGCGCAGCGCAAGGGCTGCTCCCTCGATAATATTTTGTGGGGCGTGGTCTCCGCCCATGGCATCCAATGATACTCTCATATAAGAAATGGCTTAACAAAAAATGCCGCTTCCTTTTCACAGGTAAGCGGCAAAATCTTTTAGATTTGAATTTCTATCGAATTATTTCGCCGCTTCCACAGTGATCACCTGACGGCCTTTGTAAAGACCAGTCGCCGGGTTGATCCGATGAGGAATGAAGCTAGTGCCTGATTCTTTGTCGAAAGCGAGTTGACCAGCTTTCCAGCGCTTTGCGGCGCGGCGTGAACGGAGGCGTGATAGTGATGTTTTGCGTTTTGGTGTACCCATAAACTGTACCTTTCTTATTATTCTTCAGGATTTTTTAATTGATCTAAGACTCCCCATACATCCGCAGGGGATTTCTCGTCCGGAAATTCATTATTCTCACCGATGTCAGTATCTGCTTGGCGCACCGACTCGAAAGGGTAGGAGTATGGGCATAAACCTTTGGAAGTCAAGGGGCACTTTGGGATAATTGGCAAACGGAGCAGGATTTCTTCCCGTATCTCCTCTGTCAGGTCTATCTCATCCCCTTGGATATCCACTGTCACGGCAAAGTTTTTGAGGTGCAGTTTAACCGGAAAATATTCAGAACACCGTCCACAAATGGCCCGGATACTGGCTGTAATACTCCCGGTGGCGGTGACAATCTCGGTCGCTTTTAAGAGGAATAGACGGTATTGAATCGCCTCTTTTGCGTCAACTAGTTTATCATCAACGCTTAAGATCGATCCTGGCAACTCGCCCTCGAACTCTTTTCCATCATCGGGAATGTCTGTTATAAATATTTTCACGCAAAATTATAGGTTTTCTATTGAGACTATTCTCAATTTTAGATTGTCAAAAATGAGAAGTCAAACTAGTTTAGCGGCATGTTGCAGGAAACCAAGAAAAGAGTCATCAGTTTTATGGAGTCCAAGGGTCTGCGTGTGACCGGTCCCCGGTTGGCGATTGTTGAGGCTGCCTTTAATACAACAAAACACTTTACTGCGGAAGAGCTCCTCGACATGGCGCGCGTGCTCGATAAGAGCGCTTCCCGCGCGACCGTTTACCGTACATTACCGATATTGGTGGAGAGTGGTCTCCTCCGTGAGATGGATTTTGGAAAGAACTGCAAATACTACGATCCGAACTATGCGGAGCATCCAAATCACAACCACATTATTTGTCAGGATTGTGAAAAGATTTTCGAATTTGACGAGGATAAGATTGAAGAAATCGAGGAGGAAGTCTCTCGGAAAATGGGCTTTAAACTCGAAGGCCAGAATCTCCAGCTCAGGGGAAGCTGCGAAAAGCTTAAGTCCATAGGTTCTTGCACCCATAAAGAGTAAAAGTTACTTTTAAAGGCTGTCTTGGTAGGTTTGGGGAGATTTGCCCGTGACCTTTTTAAATTGCCGGGAAAAATAATAGGGATCTTCGAATCCGACTCGCGCGGCGACTTCCTTGATTTTTAAACCCCTGACTTGCATGAGTTGACAGGCTTCTTTTATTCGTAGATCCGTGAGGAAATTCAATGGTGTTTTTCCGATCGTTTTCATGAATAATTTTCTCAAGTGATCCGGACTGACCCCGAGTTTCTCTATGGCTTGGCTGAGCTGAAATCCTGAATTGCCGATATTGTCAAAAAGCAGATGACGGAGTTTCTCCACTGATGGATGGATATCCTGCGAAGTAGACCAACGATCAAAGAGGAGGATGATGGCGTCAAAAAGGTGTTGAGAGATGTAATAAGAGTTTTTTTGGCCAAAACGCATTTCTTTGAGGATCATGGTGCTCAGGGAGAGGAATTCCTGTTGGGGGGTATCCTGATAAACCATGACGCCCCCGGTTTTTGAAAAGGGAAATTCATCCGTCCCCATATGAATATTCCGGTAACCTTCCTCACTGACCTCCTCTTGGGGAATATGGGGCGGCATACAGATAATGGTGCCCGGCTGGAAGGCAATCCATTCTTTTCCGATCCGGGTTTTGCCTTGCCCGTGGGTGTAAAGGACCAGTTCCCAATGTTTATCCTTGTGCTCGGGGTACCGCATGAGGGGTTCGGGGAGAAACCCGATTCCAAGGAATTTGGCCATGGCATCAAACAAGCAAAAATATCGTTTTTGTCCATCATCTTATTGATTCTGTCTATGGAGAAAGAGGAGAAGAATGGTATTCTTTACACAAGATTCAATTAAAAACCCCTAATCAAAACAAACCCTATGTCATACACATTCACCCAAACCCAAATCGACGACTTCCACCGGGACGGCTACGTCATTGTCCGCAATTTTTTTAGCAAGGAACAAATGGATCTCCTGCTCGAAGTAACCAAAAGTGACCTCGGCATTATCGGGACGGCATGGGATATGCCAGATGCCAAAGGCCGTAAAAGTAAACTGAAACTTTGGGACTTTGCCGGGGAAGACCTCTACGGCATGTTTTCGCGTTGTGAGAGTATCGTTTCGAATGTCGAAAAACTGCTCAATAGTCCGGTTTACACATTTCATAATAAAATCATGATGAAAGAACCTCTTGTGGGCGGGGCGTGGGAGTGGCACCAGGATTATGGGTACTGGTATAATGACAAAGTCCTTTCCCCTGACCTCGTCAGTGTCATGGTCGCCATCGACCGCGCTAATAAAGAAAATGGCTGCCTTCAGGTCCTCAAGGGTTCACACCGCCTAGGCCGGGTGAACCATGGGACAGTGGGGAATCAAGCTGGTGCAGATTTAGAAAGGGTGGAAGGTGCCAAAAAGCGTTTTGACCTTGTCCATGTGGAGCTCGAAGCCGGCGATGCCTGTTTCTTTCATAGTAATACACTGCATAGCTCTGCGGCCAATGAATCCCCTAATCCCCGGTGGAGTATGATCTGCTGTTATAATGCGGTTTATAACACCCCCTTTGACGGAGGCCAAAGCCACGGGGGGGATTACAGACCGGTTAAGAAAGTGCCTGATTCCAAAATCCTTGAAGTAGGTGCACGCAGCGATTTTTCAGTGGCTAAATGATAGAAACCATTTCTTGGGCGGGGGCATTGGCGATCTTTGCCTCCCGCATGATCCATCCGCCGCCTAAGACCACGTCGTCGTCATAAAGCACACAGGCTTGCCCCGGTGTCACAGCGCGTTGGGGTTCATCAAGTTTGATCAAGGTCTCATTTTCATCGAGGGAAATGACTGTTCCCATGGCCCCCGGGTGTGAATAACGGATTTTGACCGAAGCACGGATGGGGCCTGTAGGCCTTTCGATCCCTGACCAGCTGGCCCGGTCGATCTTAAATTCCGAGACGAAAAGATCCTCTTGGTCACCCACGATGACCCGGCTGGTATCCGGATCGATATCGATGACGTAACGGGGTTTGGGACTGCCCCCGGGTAACCCCTTACGTTGTCCTATGGTAAAGCGTTCGATGCCGTCATGGTCAGCGATGAATTTTCCCTCCTTATCGTAAATACCCCCCTTGGAGAAATTCTCCGCGCCCACCCGTTTTTCGAGGAATGCCGCATAGTCATTACCGGGAACAAAACAAATCTCGAAGCTGTCTTCCTTGTCATAGGTTTTCAGCCCGAGCTCCTTCGCGATAGCCCTGATTTCAGGTTTGGTTTTATCACCCAAAGGCATGACTGAATGACGGAGTTGTTCCTGATCGAGGCTGAAAAGGAAGTAAGACTGGTCTTTTTTACGGTCAGCCCCTTTACGCAAAATCATCCGCCCGTTGCGTTCCTCGATAATCGCATAGTGGCCGGTGGCAACAAAGGTCGCCCCGAGGGATAGGGCTTTTTGTTGGAGGGACCCAAATTTCATGTGTTCATTACACATGACGCAGGGGTTTGGGGTTCGTCCTTTTTTGTATTCGCTCGTGAAATAATCAATGATGATTTTTTCAAATTCCTTGGCCTCATCCACTACGTAGTGGGGCATGCCTAGGGCGTGGCAAACGGCGCGTGCATCGGCGACGGCTTGGGGGCCGCAACACTTCTCCTCGGCATGGCTCATACATTTTTGCCATACCTTCATCGTGATTCCGATGGGCTCATATCCGGCTTGTTTGAGGAAATAGGCGGCGACGGAGGAGTCGACTCCCCCGCTCATTCCAATGATGGCACGTCCTTTTGATGTCATAGAAGTGGCTAATTTAACCGATCCCAGTGCAAATTGCAAAATAAACTCTGGGGGACGGAGCAGAAAAAACGGGAATGCCGGATCTTTTTGAGGCATTCCTGCGAGGGTGATTGGAGGAATTTGCCCGAGGAGGGGATGTGTCCCTAATGCCGGGACAGTCACATCCCATCGGTGTATCCCTATTCTTTGGTTGTACTCACAGTGCCTGATTCAGAGTTATTCCATTGTCGCCCATTAAACCATTTTCCAGAGGTTTTGCGGTTTATCGTATTGCCGTCTTTGGTCGTGACCACATTCCGGTTAGCTGTTTTTCCTGTATCTGTCGTGGCTTCGGAGTCTACTGTCCGGGTGCCATCGCTATTGGTAACAGTTTTATTAAAATCTCCGGAATGTCCGCCGCTGGTTGTGTAGGATCCTGTTGTCGTGTGGCCAGTCTCAGTTTTTGTCACTTCCTTGGTGGTTTCGGTGGTCTGTCCATTCGCGCCGGTATAGGTGCTATTCACCGTTGCGGAACCGTTACCCGTTTTGGTGATATCCTTTTCATAGGTGGAGGTTTCGCCATTGTATCCTGTGTGTGTCCCTTCGGCATGAATCGTATCATCACCGGTTTTTGTCACGGTTCCCTCAGTCGTGGCTGTCTTTCCATCAGCTCGGGTAGTCGTAGTTGATGTCGTTCCGCTTTTGGAGTCCTGATCCCAGTTCTTGTTTGCAGTCCGGGATACTTGGCCTCCTTCGTTATTCTGCCAATTCGTTGTTTTTGTGGAGTGAAGATCACTCCCGTCTTTTTGTCGGGTAGCCGTCCGGTCAAAGGACCCGGTTTTACCGTTGGCGTGGGTCGCCGTTCCTGATTTTTTATGGGTTTTTGCCTCAAGAAGGGGACATTGGGCGATTAAAAACAATAGACTGATACTGAGGAGTGATACTTTATTCAGGCTCTTCGGGATTTCGGGTAGGTAAAATTGAGGGGGAAACCTTTTGTTGAATTATCTCTCTAGACTTTACGACATAATCGAAGGTTACAAAAGTAAATATTTTTTTATTCAGGCCTTGCGGCTTGACCCCCGGAAAGATGAGGGTTATGCGTGAGTTATAAATAATTAACTGACGGGATATTGTGAGCGTGAAGCTGGATGAATACTGGCACCCAGGATGGGAGGGGGCTAAAGAAAATTTTAAACCCGGATTGATTGTCCAGAGTCTGATCCTCTTGTTGGTTCTGGGTTATTATATGGTTCCCTTTTTTCACGATTGGTTGGTCAGTGTGACGAATTGGCGTAATGAAACCGGGATTATCTCTGCGTTTATTTTAGGCGGGTGCGGAGCCGGGTTGACTTCGGAGCTGCTCAAATGGTTGACTTCGCAGGAAAATAAATGGAGGCGGCATAGCTGGAAATATTATGTTTTTAACTTCATTTATTGGGGCCTCAATGGAATGGTCGTTGACTTGTTTTATAAAGGTCAGTCATTGGTTTTCGGTGATGGCCGGGATGTGATGACCCTGCTTTTAAAGGCTCTTGCTGATCAATTTATTTTTACCCTGCTTTTTATGCATATTTTTAATTGCCTGGCTGTTTCATGGCGTGACAGTGGGTTTAAATCACAAATATTTCTTGATGAACTCAGGGATCAGTATTTTAAAAAACGTTATGCCCCGGCCTATGTTTCAAATTTCTGTTTCTGGTTCCCGACTGTCTTGATTATTTATTGTATGCCGTACCCGCTCCAGATGCCCACAGGTGCCTTAGCCGGGATTTTCTGGGTTCTCATCCTGAATTTTGTCGTCAACCGCCGCGATCTAAAACCGTAGGTGAAGTGTTAAAGAACTTTACGTTTCACCGCGGACTTTTTGCCGTGAAACTTTTCTTTACCTCGGGACGATCTTTGCTGCACAATCCACGCCAATGCATTTTTTGGATAAATACCCATTGAGATGAACCGGGCCGCGGCATACGGGGCCAGCCCTTGGCCGGACGAGCAGGCCGCACCTTTTGCGGCAGGAATTTTCTGCGCAAAAGCGGGGTTGATTGTGATGGTCATTTACGCCGCGTGCTGCGGGATGTTTTTTGACCGTACGGTCAATGACGTGAATCAATACACGCAAATTGCTTCACCCACCGCGCAAATTGCCCCCACGTACGATGTGGATGGGAGTACTTGGGTTTCCCCCGTCCCAGCATCCGGACAGGTGTCGTCGGGGACATTCACCTACGACGAGGAAATCCGGCTCAAGACCACGACTATGGGTAATACCAATGAGGAATCCCTCTAGGAAACGATATAGCGCTGATATTCAGGAAATACGATGACCCGTGTATTGACGGCTAACTTCACCAGTCTCCCGGCTGTATGGCGCGTGCTCGTTTTATAA
>JAWXBN010000027.1 GCA_034440155.1 Verrucomicrobiota bacterium
CCAGGTCAAATCTGCTTCTGACCATGTAGCCAAACATGAGAACGGGAGTACCGACAAACGTTCCCACGCCCCCGCAATGCGGTGTGACCGCTCGACAATGTGTTTTATATGTGTGCGAAAACTCTGGTCCGGAGTTTTTGCCAAACGGACATCTCCCTGCTCCTTCACAATATCCAATGGGTAATCGAAGGACAGTACAGACTTCATTTGAGGCCACCCTGATTCGGGTCCAAGACGAATCCAATGGAAATGACGATTTTTTAAGGAGTCACCAATTTGTTCTACCGTACTGGCTGGCTGTTTTCTTCCATTGTTGTCAGGATAAACAGCATCCGCCAAAACATGGAACACTTCGGCGGCCCCCAGTACGGCGGCGGCTTTTTGCATGGCGGCGGACATGGTCTTGAACCCCCCGGACAGACAGATATAACGATCCTTCGGCCGGGTTCTCGTGTCCAGAATCCATCGGTAAAGAACCTCCTCAAAATTGAAGTGATCGTGCTCACTGGTCAAATCAACGAAGTCTTCGACGCGGGTGATGTGTAATTTTACATGAGGATGACAGTCGGCAAACCAACTCAGGATAAAATCCACTTTTGTATTTTGCGTCGTGATGACATGAACAGAATCGAAGGCTGCTCCCTCAAGCAAGAATGCCTCTGGCACAATCGCCTGAGATTGACCAAGAGAAATGAGAAGGGAGGGGGAGCGATTCATTTAAATTACCATATGGTTTTCAGGCCTAGCTATTGTTTGATTATCTCGTCGGGGGGTGAGCAGAGGAATCGAAAGTTCGATGGCGGTGGCGATGATAAACCTGACAGAACTGTCAAATAATATCCTGCCATTTAACCTTTCCCAGATTCTTTCTGCCCTCCGCCAACACACTTCTCGCTTTTTCGAGAAACATAGAATCTTTTCCGGGAGCTGTAATCAGTAGACGAGGTTCTCCAGCGAGAGAAATCACTTTGAATTTGATTGGTGATGACTGGCGGCTAGGTTTAATGCCTCCGAATATTGTCTCATGGCCACCCAATGTATCAGATGCTGCCTCTCGCAAGTCACATGCCCTACTTCCCAATGATGCATCAGCCATGGCGCAAGGCTCCTTATAGCAAGATTCCTTGAGAAATATTTGAAGTGAACTTTTGTCGTGCGGCACCCAATCGCCAATGGGCCAAACACTTCCCGCCGCACGGTTGGAACGCAGTCCCAAGCAACCAAGAATCAACCAAAGTTTAACTGCCTTTTGCGCCTCATCCCAATGAGGTTTTGCGCAATTCGGCATACGGGTTAAAATCAGATTGAAGCCCTGATTGGGAGACATGGCGGATCTTGGCCCTGACTTCTTATGTGGCAGAATATCCGCAGAGGAAGTTTCGAGCTTTGATAAATCAAATTGAACAGTCAATTTGACCCTGCTGGCATTCCCTTCCCCCCCACTTGCCGACCCCCATATTTCATTCACATAATCCACCTTGGCAATATGCCGATGCCAAAACCGGATCATTCCGCGAACTGAGGCAGATCGCATCTCTGCTTTAGCTGTTTTAGCTGTTTTTGATTCCGCGCCCCCACAAAAGCAGGGTGTAAGGACAGTAAATGGATATTCGATAGTTTCAAGTTTCATTTGGGATACCACTCCATTTTGCGCAAGTCTTTGTAGTCTTTGCCTTCCGAGGTTTTTTTGAATTTTTCAAGCCACGAGGCATTTTCAGTTTTCTTGAGTTTTTCAATTTCTTGTTTCAAATTCTGCCATAAACCTTTTGAAGTCCTCATTTTTAAAATATTTTCAAAGCTTTTCTCATTATAGTCTGAGTCCATCTTGGCTTTATTCTCGGCTTGCTGCTTCTGCCTCTGATTTTTTTCCTCCGCTTGCTTTTGGGCTACAACGGCAATGAGCTTTGCTTCTTCTGCCTTTTCCTGCTGATGCTTTTGGTCATCTTGATTAGGCAGACGGAATTGCCCATACCCGGCAGCGACTTTTGCACCGATGCCGTATTGGGTGAGAGCTTCAGTCATCCAAGTTTTTGTCTGGTTCAATAAACTGACTGGGTCATCAGCTCCAGAACGAACATAAAACGGAAATACCCACATGCTTCCCGACGCAATAGTCAAAAAGGGATTAGGAGTTAATCGTTCCATATTCCTTCCATTTGCCTCTGTGTGCGGATTTACCAAATCAAGCTCAAGAATCGGCACACTTTTAGGAAATCCTCCAAGGAAAACAACTTCTCCAGCAGATTCACTACCCTCAGATGAATTGTCTCCAAAAATTTGAAACGCCATGTCTTTGCGTTTTTTGTCAGCATCCGAATGTTTCCCACTCTGTAATTTGTCCTGATTCTGTTCCCAACAGGCCCAAGTACTCAGCACCCCTTTCACGGCTGTGCCCGGAATCATCGGCAAACCTGTGGTCCGGTCCGTATAAAGCCCGACATTTTCAAGGACACATGCCCGACCCAAGTGCACCATTAGGCGAGTGGAGTTCACTAGTTCAATGCTACCGTAGCGGCTCTCATGTTGGGACTTAAGATGATCGAAATAGTTGAGCTTTGATTTGACGGCATCGGTGAGACAACTCGCTTGCTGTTCGGAATCATAGAACTTAATAGCATCTTTAAGACGATTCGCCTTGGTCTCATCTTGTTCACGTCCTCTGTCATCAAGGGTTATTCCATAATAGCATGAAAATTTATCGAGATACAGGCTCCACGAATCACAATTCTTGTCAGACAAAAGTGATTTCTCAATGGTAGATTGAAATGGCTTGATCATATAAACTCAAGATGCGAAACGTTTTAAATAGTTCAGGTATGCGAGGGCTTCCGCAGTGGCCCGCCGCAATTTTGTGGCGTCTCCAGATGCCAACTCCTCGGCCAATTCTCTCGGTAAAATTCTACCAGTGATTCTAATCTGTTCGTCCTTCAGATGGGCCGCTATGGCCTCGCAAATGAAATACTCACCCTTATGTTTTATCTCCCCATTTTTATTTTTCTCGCAAGAGAATGCTAGCGCCGCAAGTAATCCATCGATTTTGACCAAGGTCGAAAAGCCACTTAAAACATTCCCCTCTTTTTGCCCTTTTGCGATTTTTTGTCCTAAAGCGTTCCTCGCCCTGATTTGTGCCAGTGTTTGCATATTATTTGACCTCCAAAGCAGAGTGTTTGACAGAACATTGACCATGGCCGGTTGTTTCGTCACCGCCAATTTGAAGGACTTGTTTCTGGCCCAATAAGTCAACGAGGTGTTTGTCAGCTTCATCAATTGTGGTGCCAGTCCTGCGTGGGGGGAGCGTGGTGATAACCGAATAGAACAATGTTTCGCATGGAACATTTTCTTGGTTAAAGAGAGCCCCTTGGCTATTGGTTCTTGTTGAGGGATCAATGGCAATTCGCGTCACGACCTCAGTGCAAGTTTGCACGAAGTGTTGGAAGTTTTCGTCATGAACCACTGCCAAACAACTTTCTATCTTTCCAGTCCACAACGGATCGTCAGTAAGTGATTGTAATGCAGCAATAATCGATTTCGCGTCGCCCCCCTGATTTTTCAAGGCGTATTCCTCCAAAACAACCTGGTCACCGATTTTTAGTTCCGTCCCCGCGACAACCTGATCTTTTTCGACTTTTGGAATCTCGAATGTTTTTCCCGTATCTCGTTTAAAACGTTCCAAAGCCGCAGGACAGGTCAGCCAAGCAAAACATCCGGAAAGAGAGCGAACAGGGAAAGCCAGTATTTTTGCTTCCATAATCTGGACACAGCCGGCATTGGAGATTTCCTTGTTTTTATCGTCCTTCTCAACAGCCCCGAAAAGCAGTTTGGCTTCCTCGGGAATAATGATTTTGTTTCTCGCGTTTTCACCTGAGTCAAAGACTTCCCTCGCTCTTTGGAGCAGGACGCCTTTCAAGCTGGTGGCAGGAATGACGGGGAACCCGGTGATCCGTTCGCGCATGATCGGGAGATCAACCACGTCGACAGATGTGCCGCAGCCGACATGAAGCGGAGTGCGTGTGTAAAACGTGACAAGATGCTGTTTCATTTGACTCATAATTTATACCTTAGTGTTTGCTTGTTAAAGTTTTCAGACGTCTTTGGACGTCATTTGATGACCTCTGCCCTACCGCAAAATCCGTAACCGAAGCCCTTTTCCCCCTCGAAATCGGAGCGGGGTTTCCAGTGGAGAGCGGTGGTAAGCTTGCGGGCATCTTCCAGACTCTCGCATTTAAAGTAATAAACGGCTCCCGGTGCAACCGCCAAGCGGGTAGGTTTGGGATGTTCTCCCATCAGATCACGTCCGGAAATGGTCATCGGTTTACCAACACAATGACTGATCAGTTTTGCTTTGATCGGTTGTTTCTCACCGTTTTCGGTGAGTTGAAGCATGACATCACCATCTACAATCCAGCCCGGCATGTAGCCTCCGATGAAGATCGAGGGAGTGACCAGAACCCACTTGATCAGCCATGGTCCATTTTCTCTTAGTTTTACGGCTTCTGGCAGAACAGTCTTGTTACTCTCAAGGTTCTGTAGGCGTGCTAGTCGACGTTCACCTCCAAGAAGGAGCCATTGGAGCTTGGTGAATTCACCCGTTTCATCATTTTTGGGATTCTTGAGTATGGCTCGCGACCAGAGGCTTGTCTTTTCATCAAATCGCATGACGTTTGACGCATAAAGCTGTCCTTCAACAGATCCATAAGTCTCTGGTGATATTTCTACTCCGACACGATATTCCGCCTGCCAGAGGTCGCCAGTAGGGATTGGTTTCAAATCAATTGAGAAATCACCTTTCAAATATGCCTCGTATTGTTTGGTCGTCCACCAACCCGATTCTCCCGCTTTTTGAGGAGGAACAGGACTAACAGGAATATGTGTTAGTGGTTTGTCCACAGATGATTTTTCGAGGAGTTTTAAGGCTTCCTCCGGGATTTTATCTTTATTCCAGCACAGGTCCAGAGGGATCGGGAAAAGCAGTCCATAATCCTTATGCCATGGCAGAGGTCCTTGAAGTTGGAGTGACTGATATCGTGCAGAGGCAATCGTTTTTTGTTGCTGGTACTGGCTGAAATCCACATGTTCACCCCGGGGGGCATCTTTCGGACGACCTTGTTGATTGCGTCCCGTCACCGAAGTGCCAGAATCCAAATGGAGACTGGCGCGAAACGCCCCATGCATCGTCGAAGGGAGAGGAAGGCGGACACCGCCGCCCTGACCCTGACCCGCTGACATTGGGATAGCATCTCGGAAAAAAAGAATATCCGTCGGTTCAATAAGTAAATCCCTTGTGGTCATTCGTTCTCCTCTGCATTAGAAGTTTTTCCATCGGTACTTTGTCTTTTCATAAAAGCCCAGGCCATCCAAAAATGAATAAAGCTGGTCGGTGAAAGCTGTGCTTGAAGTGAATCAATCCAGTAGCGGGCTATCTTAGCATTATCGCGGTTTTCCTTGCTCTCATCACGACTCAGCACATGAACCAATTCATTGTAGAGAATTTCGCGAACGGTGGATTCATCGCAGCCATTGGAATTCCAATGTTTCATCCAACCTCCTTCGGATTCCTTTTCCACAGTGCATGCGAGCAGTGGCTTGATCAGTTGAAGGTATTTATAAACCGTTCGATTACTCATTGATCGAGTGGATAAATCTTCCCATACCGACCAGACGTTCCAGATTTTTTCATCTTTTGAATCAAATTTTGCTTTGAATTTCACAGCTTCGCCCGAACGTTTCATAACCTTGAGGCATAGGGCCCCTTTCCCATCAACTCCCTTGGCCGCAGTTTCTGCCTCGCGGGCGGCCTGAATAACATCCTGCATGGGGGAGTGAACATGACCGATCGCCACCCCGACTGAGGCCGTTGCCTGTTCACTCATGACCATTAAGGGCCAGTTGGGGCGTTGATCGTCCTTTTTTCCTGCATGCTTAATGCATTTGATAAATCCAGAGGCTGGATACTCAAAGAGTTCATACATGACTTTAGTCGCAGCCTGATGTTCTTCTCCCGAGGGGGCTTTCCCCTGAAACGCGAGAACAAGGGCTTGGGCGCAAGCTATCGCATTCTGAACCGGCACGATAGCCAGAACATCATCGCCCCCTGCATAAAAGAGCTGCCCTTTGAAAGCCCCGACAACCTGTCCGGCACAATAAAGGCCAAAGTTTGAAAGGGCCTCACTCAGAGCGGCGTGATAAGCCGGAGTCAAGGGACGGGAAAACTTCTTATCACCCTCTTTCCAATGGCTCTCAAAATACACTTTCGCTTCCTTTGACAGCAAGTCTTTCAGCTCAGGTGTTTTTGAGCCGGAAACCCATTCTCCCATCCCGTCCCCGTCCATGGCAATGACGGCATAATATGTGTCAGCATCATCTCCCTCTTCATTAATCGATTTATCGATCTGAGCAATTTCCGGAATTGATTCAAAGTTTGGTTTGCAGGTTTCCCATCCCAGATTGCCCCCCAAATACAATTTCGGCCAAAGTCTCTTGATAATCGAAATGGCCCCGTATTGTTGCTTCCCTTTGAAATCACCTTTGTCTCCACCATAAGCTATTCTGAGCGCATCACGGAAACTCTGGCATTCTTCCGCTGTGGATCCTCCCATGACTTCTTCACGTCCAGAGAGGTTGTCTTTGTCGAGGGTTCCTCCGTGCCAAGCGTTGAAATTACGGGCGTTTTTCGTTGCGGCGAACAGCCAATCAGTAATGGCGTAATGAAGAGGCCACCCAAGGGCATCGTTAGGTTTGGCACACCGAGAATCCATGTGTCCCAGAGTTTTTAATTTCTCCATCCACTTGATCGTTTGGCACAATGGATGCGACTCAAATCCACCTTCTAACGGTGGTATTCCCTTCTTTGCCTGTTCAATAACATGATCGAATGAATCCCAATCGTGAACCACGGCATCAATGACCGGGAAGCGTTTGGTCTGAAATTCCCAGTGAGCGTCCCATCCCACGCATTGTGCTCCTAGTTCCCCTTTAATATCTTCGTGTACAGATTCTGCGATTTCCGACCATGCGTCACGTATAGCTTTTTCGGCAACTGTCCTCATTTCTTCAGCACGACTCTTAGGTACCAAAGCCAGGAATCGGTTCGGTAAGCCGGGTATCAGCAATTCATCCGCAAATGAAGCGCGCATCTGAGTAGGCAGTAGGCCTTGCTTGTTCCAATGCCAATCTGCCAGAGGAACGCCCCTGAGATTTGGGAAGATAATCGCATCTGGTCCAACTGCATCGGCTATCGCCAGCATCCCTTGGGCGATGAGAAAGCTAAGTAGGTAACTCCCGCTCCAGAGATCCTGCATTTTTCGGGCCTGTTTGATGAAGTCTTGGACCGGCCCGATTTGTAACATTAAAAAAGCGCAACCGTCCTGGCAGTTGGAAAAGGCACTAACCAGGCCGTTGTGTTGCCATATACTGTGATCTGGAATACGTGTGTCAGAGGGCAGATAGGCATGAATGCCATTTTTCTCTCTTGCCGCAATTTCCGGCCACTGTCTCCAAACCCGGAAGTACTTTTTTTTCCAACCTTCCGGTGTATCCGGCAAATCACCAATGGTACAACCTTTCAATGCTATTGTGAGTTGTTCCTCTGCCAATATTTCTGTGGATGGGGGATTTAAAGGTTTATATACCTCTCCGCTCAGAGGGTGCTTGATCGCGAAATCTGCCTCTTTCCAATCCGAGGTGAGCTGAGATTTTTTCCAATCAGGGAATATGAACCGGTCCGCTGCCGCTGCCCAATGATCGTCCACGCGCTCGAACAGCAATTTAAACTCCTCTTCATTGAACCCAGACTCAAGAAACAGGGATTTACGATAATCTTCATGGCCTTGAATTTTAAAGGCCTTGAAAGGAGGATCGTGAAGGTAGGCGGCGAGTTTGGATTTCCAGTCAGTCATAATAAAATAAAGTTAGCGGTGATTAAGGAATAAGGGGAGAATTGGAACGTCTCGTGACGTCCGAGCCGAATTTTGATCGAAAAATCAGGTGGCATACGACATTCATTAGCATTAACTTTTTTTGAGGCAAGGTAGATCGTGAAATTTTTTATTGTCAACACTCCTAATATTATAAACGATACCTCAGACATTTATTGGGGATATCGCCAAAACAGTTAAAAAACTAACTCTTCTCCAGAAATCTTCGGGGAAGCCGAGATGTCTATAGAATCATGTTCAATCTCTAAAGGAGACACCAAGTCGTTATTAAATATCAACTCCCCGCTTTTTGCTCACCTCGGGGGCTGTCAATTCCTCCATGATCAACATCCGCGGCGCTTCCCGTTTAAACTCAAGATTATCTTGTCTTTTCTTCATCTTCTCATTCTCGCTCGTCATGAGAATCTCATGTCTCCAACAATCCTACTATAGATTATTTTATACGTCCGAAGTTATCGAGTCCGTCAGGGCGGCGGCATCACCCCCTAGTTCAGGTGGCCAGCAGGATAAATCATCGGGTGTATTAAAGGTGGCATGGATTCGTTCTAGTTCTTTCATGCGTTCATCATAGGGCAAGCGTGCCCAGTCGGCCTTTTCTTGTCCAAGTTCACGCTCAAGGAGTTCATAGTATTCCTCAGGCAGCGATATATCCTGATTGACGATTGGTTTGTCATTCATGGCAATATCAGCTCCTGCGCGGGCTGAACAAATCCCATCTCCGAGTCAGTGACAGAAAGAAGCATCCGAGTTTCATCACATCCCATACTATAAACCCTTTTGCGTTCTCCCGGAGCATCAAGAGGTGCTACTGGCAGGGAGTATTCACGAGCTGCATTTAAAACGCGATGGTGTTGGATATCAAAAGACTCGCTCGTCGGCCATCTACCCACTGAATCCTTTTGCCAACGCCGATAAAATGATTTCCACTCTGTTTGGTATATCTGATAACGTAAACGATTCACTCTCTCCCACAAATTCTTTTCAATGATAAGTAACCTTTCCAAGACAATATCATTGGATTCTTCGATCCGTCCGAGTAAGGGGCGTTTTTTCACCAAATCCTGCCTCTGATCTCCAGTCAGACTAGGCCAAGCTTTTCGCAGGACGGGAATGTCACGAAGATGCAATAATCCCTCATGACTACCAGAGAACCAATCCTGTGCCGCTAGGCTATTGACAAAGGGCCAATCCTTTTCACGATCTGTTTTTTTCATGGCCGCCACGGTAGAACGGGATGCAATGGAGCCTGTTTCCCTCAGCCACAAACCACTGTCCACCCTTGGAGGTTTGCCAAAGAAATCCAGATGCTCTTCAGGTGAGAGAGCATGACTCCAAATAGCAAGATGGCTCGTCCATCCACCAAGGTGATACTGTCTGTCCAGAGGTGCGCCGAAAATCCCCCGGTAAGAAATGCGCCAATTGGCACCCGTGAGTCCTTTCTCCTGGTGACACAGGAGAGCAACCAGTTTCTCAAACTCGTCGGGATGAATGATCCAGTCGGTGTCCTTGGTCGTCTCCTGAATACCATACTCCACACACGCCATCCCCGAGGTCAGCAAAGCCCTTACCCCCTGCTCTTTGAGTAGGTCGCGAAAGATGCGGTAAAACTGGAGGGGAGTAGTCATTCGTGATTGATTCCTTTGCGAAAGATCCTCAGTTTCCGAGTCATTTGAGAATCTTCTGGACTAATTTTTCAGGTGTCACCCAGCCTCATTGAGAATTGATGTCTCGTTTAGTTTTATTCCATAGCCTTTCAGTCAGACACAATGTACTCAGAAACCCGGCTCCGTCTCTTTAGTCAATGGTCTTTCAATAGCATTAGCCACTATTGATGCAAGGTTAAATTTTGTCATTTCAATTTCCTATGTAAACTCCATATTCAACAACCAAAAAACTCTTCTGAGATTATTGAATATTTTTCCCTTTCCAGCAAAACAATCACTCATCCAATGACCCGTCATCATCGTCTGGCAAGACATAAACGGGTTGTGAATTATAACGGCTGCCGAGTCCGTACGGATTATTGATACTTTCGGAGGAATACCGGCTGCCGTATCTCCCATAAGGATTTGATGTGCTATCTGCATCATACGGATTTGAACTCAGTTTTCCCCGGTAATTCCCCTTACTGTCATAGAGTTTTGGAGCATCCGTAGTATAAGGGTTTCTCCAAGACTTAGAGCTATATTTGACTGTAAGGATTCATTAATCCGTCAGCCTTGTACGGGCTCCCAGCACCATAGGGATTCTCTACAGAATCCTGTTTGTATGTTCCAAGGGTGGGATTCATATAGATCGCCCCCAAAGTCTCATCGGAATCTACTAATCCTCTCCTCTGAGAGCCCCCAAGCGGGCTGAAGGTTGGACTCCCCAGGTCTGATCAATACTCATCCTGGGCGATAACCACTGATAATGTAAGGGACGCACAGGTTAAAATCAAAACAGCGTGAAAGGAATAAGGATTCATTGTGATTTATCCTTTGTGTTAAAATCTATTGTAACATCTGAAATTAAACTCTCAATTTCGAGTTTGTAGGGTTTAAGACACTCCACGATCGTAAACCCTGATACTGCGGCTATTAATGCATCCGCAGATTTAGTCATGACATAATCCCCTATGATTTTCGTAATCCGAGAATAAACCTCATCCTTGTCCCCATACAAGTATATCAATTTGATCAGGATCAATACCTTCTCATTCTCAACATATGACGGGAAGATATTTTTTAGTAAATAATTTCTCCAATTTATCCAACTGAAAGACCTGATGATAAGGCAAGTCAAGTATCTTATTATGAAGAAGGTTTCTCAGGAATTCATAATCACCAAATGTTTCTTCGTTGGAGTTTCTATTCACTTTACATTGTATCACTTCCCCTAGCGCTGCTGCCGGCCTTGGCCCCGGTGGTGTTCCTAGCCCAGGTGGTGCTGCTGGGCATGGTGGGGCTGCCTGCATTGTAGGCATGGCTGCGGCGATCATAAATTTAACTCTAGTCTTTGATGATTGTGGTGTAAACACAGGCTGGTACAGATGATCCTGGGCAATTGGCTGTTTATTTTTTGTATTCCACGCCACAAATGCCGTCTGTTTAGTCAGAATATTGACTGATTTAGATAATTCGACCGCCTGATCATCCAAACCTAACCGGGATAAAACATTTAATCTATTTTTTGCCCAGTGCAGCTTTGGCATGAGTGATGATGAGAGATGGATCTTACTTTCGATCAGTAATTCCTGATGATCTTTCGTTTTAATTCTGGCTCTTCGGGATTTCGAGTGGAATGTCCGGATGCTGCTCCCCTTCCTCCATGTCTTTCAAAATGAAGTGAATCATGTGTTTTTCATCGTCATTGTACGGGTGCGTCAGAGGTTCATACCCATCATCCAAAAGGGATTCCATGCTCTGTGTTTTGAAGGGACAACGGGTCATCATCCTTTGGACATTGCCCCGGAATTCTAGACCATAATCATACAGCAGCATAATGAGTTCCATAATGCTCTTTAAGCCCATATTCCGGCTGGAGGCCAAATCCTCGATTCTCAACATTGATAAATCCTTCAATGTATTGATATTGCTGCGGATCATCCAATTCTGAGTCCGGACACTGACTTCCTCAATATCAGCAAGTGGTAATTGCCAATATTCCTTATAATATCTCATACGACGAGTCTCCTTTTGTTGCTCGGGTTGATTCACTTCTTGGAGATCATCAGGGGGAATTTCCATCACCCCAATCTCCACGTGTGAGCTTGAGAGACTCCCTTGCGTACCCCCTTCAAAGTATGACTCGTAAAGTGATCCCACCTGATTTAGACACGTCTCACAAACCATCCCTAATTCATCATCAGGAACTTCAAATGTCGGATATACTATCATCGTTTGCTTGGGCTGTCCGGTGAGGGTATTAATGATTGCCCTACATTTGACTTTTACGATTCTTTCTGAAATCGCTACGTAAACGACTGTTTCGATCATCATACTCAATCTCCTTTTGTTTGATTGTCATGCCTCACCTACCAACAATGATGAGTCTGTCCAAACTCATGATATTCAGGAGCCGATTCTTTTGTTATATCACCCTTATCAATCCCTATCGTAAAAGATATTTTTTTAATGAAAAATTACTCCCCTGAAATCAGAGCTGAAAACTTCGTCAGTTCTTGATGTTGGTGACAGGTTAAATCCACTATTCCAGCTTTGGAGAGTCTTTTACCCGAGGGTTCAGATCAAGGCATACGCGTCCACAATATTCCTGCCAAAGTCTAGTGTATTACTTGATCGTAAAACTCGCCGACTCCACCGTCTCCCTCCATGCACAGTTCCAATAATCCCCCCACTCTTCAGTCTCCATCCGTCACGTCCTAACATGGTCCATAGCCCGTCTTTACAAAGCTAATCAAGTAACACTCGGAGTTGGCCCCTCTGTGTGTGATAATATAATAGTCTAACCGGTATTAATTGCACATAATCGTAGATGCGCCCCTTTAGCCCCACAAGGTCCGGTCAAAATCTTATGGCTAATCCACTCCGATCTAACTAGCCTTTGTCTCATGGCTCAATGGGTATACAACCGTACACCGGAACACTGTGATCCGTCTGAACGGGATACTGCCGACATCCTTGCGCGACTCGATGATCAATGGATCATTCGTTGGGGTTTCTATTATAAAGATGATAGAGGCCAGTCGCGAGAGGGGGATTTTCTCATCTGCGGCCCCAATGGACATGTTCTCGTTCTCGAAAACAAGGGAGGAACTCTTCGCTATTTGCAAACCACGGGGGATCACGAGGACACTGACGAAAGAGATCACCCTATGGTGCAGCTGGATCGTGAATGGCAATCCGTCATTGATCGACTCCGTGACCAGTCATCAGGACGGGAGATGCCTTTTATCGGGAAAGTCTTGTGCCTCTGCAATGTCACGATTTCCACGGGAGATACGGAATATCAGGGCATTAATCGTGGGTGCATTATTGACCGTCAGGATTTGAAGCAGTTAGGGGAATGGTGGCGAACGAACATGAACCGATCAGCTCGCAATGCCCGTGAAAGCCGGGAGATTTTTATGGATGCCTACGCACCTGGACTTCAATCGCAGTCTCAGAAGCACTTTATTACAGAGACAGACCGGATTATTGAACGTCATACCACGGGGAATTATGTAATATTGGATATGATTACCGAAAACCGCCAGATATTCATTCAGGGCGGCTGTGGGAGTGGAAAAACATGGTTAGCCTTGGAACAAGCTCGGCGCTGGGCAACCGAAGGTTCGGGCAGACATGTCCTCCTGCTTTGTTTTAATCTAGCCCTTCTGGAAATGCTCGAAGGTCTGGTGTGTCGACTGAAAATCAAAACCGGGAAAATTACCGTCAGGAGCTACGAGGGACTGGCACGCGAATTAATAGACAAAGCCGGACTGGGCTATGAACGTCCGGTGGGGGGTAAGGCAGAACAGAACAAATTCTTCACAGAGGTGGTTCCCGAGTACCTTTTGGATATTTGTCGCGATCCGACATTCCGTCCTGAATACGATGCCCTGATTGTAGACGAAGCCCAAGATCATGACACCTCCTTTGGTCAGACCATGAATAAACCAGACGAACCTGGCTGGTGGGGAATTTATATGTGCCTTCTCAAGGAAGGCTCATCATCGCGTATCGCCCTTTTTTACGATCCTGCCCAGAGATACTTTTATTGTCCTGAATCGTTTGATATTGGACGACTGGTAAAGTTATTCACGCAACCCGCACTGATCTCTCTCCGAGAAACTTTACGATATACTCGTCCCTTGGCTGTCTTTTTAAACGGTCTGATCCATGAGGATTTGAAGGAGTTCGCCGGCAGAATTCATGTCCATCCATCCCTACCAACCGGACCGAAAATTCAAATAACCCCACACACCGCTGAGAATGACGAAGAGTCCCTTGTCTCTGGCATTATTGAACAATGGATTTCCTCCGGACTATGTCGGGCGGAACAAGTCCTGATCCTTTATCCGAATCCTCACAGCATGCCTTCGTGGTTAAACCAAACCACTTTGGGGAAATGGCCTCTTTCCACGGTGGTGAATAGGATCATGGGGCACGTCGGCCATCTGAGTGTCCACAAGGCCAAGGGCCTCGACAGTCTCGGGGTCATCCTACTTGGCTTCAAATCGTTTGAGAAACTCACATCGCGAGGAGAGCGTATTTCTTACTTCATGGGGGCCAGTCGCGCCCGCCAGCTTCTTGCCATTGTGCCAAGAGCTTAATATCCTCATCTTTACCTCCCCGGGTCTGCGAAATGTCCACAAGCACGGAGTTAAAATAGCACTGAATGTCAGAGGACTTGCTCGAGGGCGGCCCCTAGGAAGAAAATCATTAGTGGAATGATACCACCACCGCCGCAAATTTATTTATTCACTAAATACTCGGTTCTGCCACTTGAATCCCGGACTGTCCTCCTTGAACCATCCTTTGAAATAGTGGCTCTTTGCCTGCCTGAACTGTCTCGAACGCTTGTCAATTGGTCATCGTCATGCGTTTGAGCAATAGTTCTCCCTGATGCATCCCTGTAAGTCATACTCGACCCCGACTTTTGACCCGTGGCCACCGTTCTTCCCGAGGAATCCCTAATCACTACACGACCCCCGTCTTTTTTTACCTGATATTGTGTTCTCCCACTGGAATCCCGGATCACGGTACTCTCTCCGTTTTGATCCGACCGTGAGACAGTTCTACCAGAGCTATCTCTCATCGTGGCATCATGACAGGTCATGGTCTGTGACATAATGACAACATCCAGATCATCTTCTGCACGGACCATTTTCGGTGAGAATATAATCACCACAAATAAAAACGTGAGTGCAAGTTGAGAATATTTCAGGTCAGTGTGACTTAGCGAAATCATTTTGCATTTCATAAAGTTTGAGACGAAAGATTAAGAACCTCTATTCAAAAGAATATTCTGGAGTTCTATGGTTCCTTCTACCGCTCCTTTGGCAATATGGGTCACCCCTGATTTTCTGTAAACTGCCTCAGGATCAATCACATAAACCGGAATCCCTCCTCTTAGGTAATTCACCAATCCTGCTGCTGGATGAACTTGCATGGAGGTTCCCACGATTACAAATATATCCGCTGATTTAACGATTTTCGCCGCTTTTGGCATTTCATCAACAGATTCCCCAAACCAGACAATATGAGGTCGCAGTAGATAACCTTTTGGGCAAAAGTCCCCTTTCTTAAGTTCCCACCCTACTATATCGTAAACCTCTTCTCCCGGCCCGGTACTCCTAGACTTTCTTAATTCCCCATGGAGGTGTAGGATTTGGGTGCTCCCGGCTCTCTCATGTAGGTCATCGACATTCTGGGTAATGATCTGAACATCAAAATCCCTCTCAAGGTCAGCAAATATCTTATGTGCCCCGTTCGGGTGACATTCCAAAAGTTTCTTCCGTCTCTCATTATAAAACTTCAAAACCAACTCTTGATCCTTCATCCAACCATCGGGACTCGCTAATTGTGTTACGTCATACTTCTCCCATATCCCGCCCATCCCCCGGAAAGTAGGAATCCCGCTCTCAGCACTCACTCCAGACCCACTTAAGATAACTAGATTTTTCATAGGATATACTTATTCGTAATCAGGCTAGACCAAAACAGTGTAATTTCTAATTCTCTTTGGATTCGTGAATGGGTCGAATAGCATAAGACAGTTCCTCAATATGTCTTTAAAATTTGTAAACAGTATTTTCTTATCTTACCTCAAACGATTTCCTCTGGTTTTTCTGACGGTAAGTTTTTCAGTGTTTAATCCCGTGGCACTACACCACTCATGCACGATTCCGATAAATGAAATAGCCATAAAAAGATAGACGATAATAATAAACATAGGAGGATTATATCACACCCATCAGACAATGGCGGACTAACCCCTATTTTCTTTACATATCAGAATAAACTTATTTAATACCCCCTATGAAAGTAACCAAACATTCCCTCCTGAGCCGCCCACCCCTTGAACGAATGATATTACTTCATAATCTCATGCGGGAGAATAAGTTCCCTAATTGTCGTAGTCTCTCAGAACAAGTCGAGGTCAGTGAAAAAACAATCCAGCGAGATATTGATTTCATGAAAGACCGGATGAATCTCCCCATAGAATATGACCAACACCGGTATGGCTATTATTATTCAAAACCAGTTGCAGCATTTCCGACCATGCATATCACAGAAGGCGAGATGGTTTCCCTCTTCATCGCCCGTAAAGCGATGGAGCAATATAAAGGTACCCAGTACGAAAAACCCCTTAAAGTCGCCTTTGAGAAGATTTGTGGTAATCTCAGCGATTACATCTCCTTCTCCTGGGATGATCTGGACGCCGCTGTTTCATTTAAGCCAATGGGTAAATGTGAAATTAATGAACAGATATTCTTAAAAGTCACAAAATCTATCCTCGAACGCCGCATCCTTAAATTTGAATACAAAAAGATCGGTTCATCCAGATTTGAAAAACGTATTGTCCATCCGTATCACACGGCCTGTATTGATAACCAATGGTATATGTTCGCCTTTGATCCAGACCGTGACGATATCCGCACCTTCAGTTTAAGTCGCTTTAAGTCCGCTGAAAACCTCACCAAGAAGTTTGTCCCAAAGGAATTCTCCTTGGCCAACCATCTTAAAGACAGCTTTGGTGTCATGAAGAATTCAAAAGGTAAAAGCCATAGGGTTAGGGTCGAGTTTGATGATTGGGCGGCACAAGTCGTTAAAGAGAGAAACTGGCATCCTTCCCAATTTGTAACAGAACTTGATCATGGCCGAGTGGAAGTCGCACTCACACTCTCCGACCTCACGGAAGTGACCCGCTGGGTCCTCAGTTGGTGTGGACATGCCAAAGTAATAGAACCACGGGAACTCCGGGATGAAGTAAAAAAAGCCGCACAAAAGATTTTGAAGAGTTCAATCACCCGCCGCTGATGTATCTGGAATTTTTCTATGGAGACTATATCCCTATGATACTGAGGCATTGCTTTTGTTTGATGATCCCTTGAATGCTTAAACTGACAAATAATATTGTTTCCATGATGTCATTTTTGAGGTGAAACCCGGTACGCACAGATTCAGGTGTAATAGAATCCCCGTAAAGTCCGATCTCCCTGTCAAAATACACCAAAGGGCAAATGGCTAAACGTGACATGACAGCCAGCCATTGCGCATGGAATTGGTAGAGTTCACCTCTATGCCCATATTTTATTGAGTCCTAAGGATCGGATATCCATGGCTCCCTTATGAGGGAAGAAATGGTCGAAACCAAATCCTCAGGCATAGTATAGAAAATACTCCTTTCAAATTCTTCTCGTTTTTCTGGGATGAATTCTTACCTAATACTAACAGCCCTTTGATCACACTTCCCCCTCAATTTCACCCACTCGAAATCCCGAAGAGCCACATTTATAATTACCCCTTTAATATCTCTTTCTATTGCCGCAACTACAATAGCATGTCTTTTTCCTCCAGAATTATCGACAATCACAATACCCCCCTTACCTTCATCAACATCTTTTGCGATGTTATCTATATTGCTAGACAATGATTTTGATTTAATTCCAAAATCTTGTAATAATTTTTGAGCTTCAGATTGGTTCATGCCTCCTGTAATAAGGTCATTTTCACCTTCTGCGGCACATCTTTGATTAATGGCATAGTCTAGAAGTTGCTTTTCTGTTGGTTGATCTGTGCCAAATAGACTATTTAGTTTTACGGAGACTAATTTGTCATATCTAGCCGCCAAAAAGAGCAATGTTCGGCATGATTCAATATTGCAATTTCCATACGATTGTTTTCCAAGATGAATTTTTGACGTTATATCTAATCTGTCATTTAATTGCCTTTGCCTCTCCTCTTCCAGACGTTTGGCTTCAGCTTCCTTATTTAGAACGTCATGTTTTTCAAATCTCTGTAAGCCGCCGTCTCCTTTTGAATCAAAGTTATATTGCACATAGTATTCTCCTCAACGATCGTCCTCTGGGCATTGCCTTGTGGATCAATGTATATTTGTTCGTCAGAATGCCATGTGCCATCGACTTTGGTTCGCGTGATCCAAATATTTTGACTCCCATCGGCATTAGTGACCTGTCCTGTCCGAGTGGGATCCACCCGACTTGGTTGAACGGTATCGCTATATTGTCGGTAGGGTTGAAGCTTGTTATAATATCCACTCCAATCAGTCGGTGTTTTGTTCCCGACCCCTACTGCATCTGTAGCGCTTTTCGGCGGCACTGATATTGGCTCTTTCTTTACTAAAAACCCACTCGTATCTTCAGGGCTTAATATTCCGTCCAGACTTCCACTCGAAGGTACTTGAATGACCGGGCCGGACTGCGGGTTCCTATTCCCTTCTGCCCAGTAACTCCTTTTTGTTTCAAAGAACAATTTGCTCGGGGCTTTGGAAGGCAATAAAGCAC